>JAITUR010000066.1 GCA_031286205.1 Treponema sp. | reverse complement strand
GGCATCTATTGCAAGCTTATTGCTCACAACCGAGTGCGCCATGACAGATATTCCCGAGAAAAAGGAAATGCCTGCAATGCCCGGCGGCGGAATGGGCGGAATGGGAATGGATTATTAATTAAACCTATTCAAAAGGCGGGGATGTAAGTTTAGGCTTCCTTCCCCGCTTTTTTTATGCTATAATGTAAGCCATGAAAAGAAATATGCGCCAATGGCTGGAAGAACAAATAACGGCAAAGGTTAAAAAACCCATACCGGTTTTGTCATTCCCCTGTATTCAGTTAATGGGTATAACCGTACAAGATTTAATTTCCAACAGCGATACTCAGTCTAAGGGAATGAAGATGATTGCCGATAAATGCGATTGCGCCGCTTCTGTTTCTCTTATGGATCTTTCTTTGGAAGCGGAATGTTTTGGCTCCGAAATTAAGGTATCGGACGATGAAGTTCCCACCGTTACCGGCAGCATTGTAACCGATCTGGAAAGCGCTGAATTACTAAAAGTTCCCGAAATTGGAGCGGGCAGGACTTCTGTTTATTTGGAAGCTGCCGAAAAAGCGGCTGCCTTAATTACAGACCGCCCTATCTTTGGCGGAGTAATTGGTCCCTTCTCGCTTGCGGGGCGGCTTGTCGGTGTCTCCGAAGCAATGATCTGCTGCTACGAAGATCCGGAAATGATGCATATAGTATTGGAAAAAGCAACAAACTTTTTAATTGAATATGTAAAAGCATATAAAAAAACAGGCGTAAATGGAATTATAATGGCAGAGCCTGTAACAGGAATGTTATCGCCGGATTTAGCGCGGGAATTTTCAACGCCGTATGTCAAAAAAATTACAGATGCCGTAAAAGACGAAAATTTTATATTAATTTATCATAATTGTGGAAACGCAACTATTCAAATGATAGATTCTATTCTTGCAACCGGAGCGGATGCTTTCCATTTTGGCGATGCAATCGACATAGCAGAAATGTTAAAACACATACCCCAAAACACTATTGTAATGGGAAATATCTCCCCCGCGGAACAATTCAGGGGCGGTACGCCGGAATCTATCAGAACAGCTGCGCTTGATCTTTTATCCAAATGCAGCAAGTACCCTAACTTTATAATTTCTTCCGGCTGCGACATTCCGCCGCTTTCAAGCTGGGATAATATTAATTCGTTCTTTTCCGCAGTAAAAGAGTATTATTCGTAAGTAAATTTTAATGTAAAGTCCTGGTTGCAATTACATCGATACCTAGTCCTTGCCAGTTGGCAAGGACTGTATCACCTGCATTAACAGGCAATACTGCTTTTGTTTTGTAAATATCTTCCAGAAGAGCGGGTATTTTTTCCTTAGGACATGGAACTGCGGTTTTTACCGGTATGCGGCGTGTTACGCTCGAATTACCTGTAACCAGACAGGTTGCGGTTACAACCCTTTTGGGGGCGCGAAGCTCTTCTTGTGCATAAACTCCGCCGCGCGGACATTTATTTCCTGTTACAATAAGATTACTGCCGTCTTCTTTTACATCGAGAGAGCAGCCCATTGGGCAAACTATACAAATCATAAGCAAAACTCCAAAACAGTATCCGGGGTTAAATTAATGCCTTCAAAATCTTTTGGACCAATTTTTATATTAATCATTTCCGAAGGCTGTACACGCCTTTCCTTCTTTGTGCGAATAACGCGATCTCCAATACGAAGCTCCAAAACGGCATCGTTTTTTACAACCATAGAACGCATATAAATATGGTTTTCCCTGTCCGGCGCAATCTTTGCAGGGGTTACATAGCGGATTAACGAACCCGCCTTTGCTTGTATTTGCATTGCTTTGTGTTCGCCGCGCAGCCAGGCGGCGGCATATTGTCCCGCTCTTCTGCTTTCTTCGCAAACCCAATCGACAAGATCGTGAACATGGAGCACATTTCCGCAGGCGAATACTCCGTCTATATTGGTCATTAAACCGGAATCGACGGAAGGGCCGTTTGTTATGGAATCCAGATCTACACCTGCGGTTTTGGAAAGTTCATTTTCAGGAACAAGCCCGACAGACAATAAAACGGTGTCGCAATCAATCCTAAAACTTTTTTCCGGTACAAGCACGCCGTTTTCCATTGGCGTAACTTCTATACCTTCTACCCTGTCGTTTCCAAAAATACTTGTGGTCTGCGAAGATAAATAAAGCGGAATGTCAAAATCATTTAAACATTGGACAATGTTACGCGTAAGTCCTGCGGGGTAAGGCTGTATTTCGACAACTGCCTTAACCTTACAGCCAATCCAACTGCAGCGCCTTGCCATAATCAGTCCAATGTCGCCCGAACCAATAACAACAACTTCCTTGCCGGGAATATAACCTTCTATATTGATAAGACGCTGCGCAAGCCCCGCAGTGTAAACCCCCGCCGGTCTGGAACCGGGAATACGCACATTACCGCGGTTTCTTTCGCGGCAGCCCATAGATAAAATAATGGCGCGGCATTTTATTTTTAACGCTCCCAATGGAGAAACACAATGAATCTCTTTATTTCCTTCATTATTAACAGAAAAGTTAATAACAGTTGTATCCAAATAAACTTTGACACCAGACTTTTTAACTTTTTCTATAAATCTTTCTGCAAATTCAGGTCCTGTTAATTCTTCTTTAAATTCATGAAGACCAAAACCATTATGAATACACTGCATTAAAATTCCGCCAAGATGATCTTCCCTTTCTATAATTGCGCAGGAAAATCCCTGTTCGTCTAAAGCAAGCGCCGCCGCCATTCCTGCCGCACCGCCGCCAATTACGACTGAATCTATTTCTATTACATTGTTTTTTAATTCTTTCATAATGCGGCCTCCAGAACACGGCTTTTTCCGCCATGTTTGGTAATTTGATCAAACGATAAACCTGTTTTCCTCATTATTATTTTAATTATCTTGTAAGTGCAAAAACCGCCCTGACACCTTCCCATTTGAGCTCTTGTAAAATATTTTATTCCGTCCAAAGTGGTATGCCCAAGTTTAACTGCCTGCACAATTTCCGCCTCGCTGACATTTTCGCATCTGCAAACAATATTGCCCCACATAGAATCTTTGGCTATAAAATTATTAAGTTCGTCCGGAGACAGTCTCCGCGCCAATGGGCGATTTTCTACGAACGGATCCCTGCCCGGTTTTTCCGCCAACGACAAACCCATTTCCAATAAAATATTTTTTACATATTCTCCAATCGCGGGCGAAGCTGTAAGCCCCGGACTTTGAATCCCCGCCACATGAACAAAATTGGGGGCTTTCTGCGAAGCATCGATATAAAAATCTCCGTCTGTCCAATTACCCGGCAGCGGCTTCGACGACTTTAACACCGGACGCAAACCGGCAAAAGCTGTAATAACATCATTTTGACTAATTGAGGGTATCATTGTTTTTCCGGAGACGATTATTTGTTCCAGGTTTTTTGTTATTGTAGCAAAATCTTCTTTATCTTCGACAGCATCTGCGGTAGGTCCGACAAGCGCTGTTCCTTCTACCGTTGGAATAACCAACATTCCTTTGGAAACAGAAGTTGGAACCGGAAAGACTACTCTAGACGGACACGCCCTGGTAAGCCTGTCCAGCAAAAAGTATTCTCCTTTTCTGGCGGTTATAGAATAATCCTCCGCGCCAAATATTTTGGAAATTTCATCGGCATAAAGACCTGCGGCATTTATTGCATAACGGGCTTTGGTTACCCTTCCGTCTTCGGCACGGATTTCCCAATACTCGCCGCTGCGTGCCGCCGTGCAAACTTTATAATCTTTATATAACTCAACGCCGTTTTTAAGAGCGGATTCTACAAGCGAAAAAACAAAGCAGTATGGTTCTATAATGCCGCCGCCGGGAGCGTATAATCCGCCTACTGCATCAGAAGAAAGTTTGGGTTCCAATTCCAGAATCCTTTGGCGGGAACAAAGCTCGATCCCAATTACATCGTTCTCTATACCCTGCAAGTAAAGCTGCTCTACAGCTTTCATTTCTTCTTCGTGAAGAGCGGCAACAATTATTCCGCAGCGGCGGAACGGAAAATTAAGCTCCCGCCTTAACTGATCGAACATAAGGTTGCCTTGAATTTCCAACCGCGCTTTTAGGTGTTTTTTATTATGATGAAAACCGCCGTGAATAATACCGGAGTTTGCCTTGGATGTACCAAAAGATACATCTGCCGCTTTTTCCAGAATACAGGTTTTAATAGAATAAGCCGAAAGACGGCGGGCAATGCTTGCTCCGGAAACACCGCAGCCGATAATGGCAACATCAAATTCCATAAATATAGTATATGGTATTTTTAACAATTAAACTATATGATATGGATATGAATAGAAAAAGAATTTTTATGGACAAGAAGACAACTTCCGGGCAGCGTGTTGATATTGTCAAATGGGCGGCGCAAAACAACTATGATACCGTAGTATTTCCTTTGAATCAGAATATAAAAGCAAAAAGCGAATATATCAAATTGGCAAAAAGATACGAGCTTAATATCGAAGCGGGGGGACACGAACTATCCTTGTTGCTGCCAAGACGGCTTTTTCTGTTCCAACCGGGACTCTTTCGCATGGAACAGGGCAGACGGAAATCCCGCCGGCATTTTTGCCCGACAAATCCAAAAACAACAAATATTATCGCAACACAGGCAGCAAAACTTTTTGCCCAGTCTATGCAGATTGTAACACAACCCCGTATTTTTCATCTTTTGCCAGATCAGGGACATGAATCGACATGGTGTTCTTGCCCCGCTTGCCGTGCATTCTCTCCTGCCGAGCAAAATACAATCGCCGTTAATTGTGCGGCAGACGCGCTTGCAAAACTAGACCCTGAAGCAAAACTTTCCTACATGGAATTTGATACAACTCCTGCCTCGCCGGGTGTAGCGCCAAGAAAAAATATGTTTGTTTATAAAGAATTACTTTAGTTTGTCCGCTATCGATAAAAACACATCTGTTAATGCGGGAGCAAAACTGGAGCCTTTTGCTTCTTGAATAATATCCATTGCTTCCTTATGCGTAAACGGTTTTTTATACGGTCTTTCCGAAACTAGGGCATCGTAAACATCGATAATTGCCATAAGACGCGCAAGAAGCGGGATTTCTTCTTCGGCAAGACCTTTTGGATAACCTGTACCATCCCATTTTTCGTGATGATACATTGCAATTGTAAAGGCATTGTTCAAAAATTCGGATTTACCGGACACTTTTTGAATTTTCTTGATAATTTCGCCGCCAAGAAGGGTATGCCTTTTAACAACTTCGAATTCTACAGGATCTAGTTTTCCAGGTTTGCGTAAGATCATATCGTCAATTTCGCCTTTTCCAACATCATGTAAAAGCGATGCTAAAACAATTTGATCTATATTCCACAAAGAGGATTGTTCTTTGTACAAACCGCTGGCTACTACCGCTTCCAGATAAGCTCTCATAGCATTTTTGACACGGGTAACATGACCTGCTTCTGTGTTGTCGCGGCGTTCGATAACATCCGCCAACTCTTCTATTATAGCATTTTTAGTATTTGTTGTATTGTTTTCTGCCATGCGTAAATTATAACACAGTAAACTTTTTTTGGCAATACCAATTTTCTACAATGTCATACCAATTTACAGCGATTGCTGCCGCAGCAGCTACCGTCGTCTGCGGGATAACAATACAAGACGCAATAAGCTCATAATTGCAGTTAAAGCAGATGCTACATAGGTAAGAGCGGCGGCGGTTAAAACTTTTCGTACACCTTTAAGTTCCTGCTCGCTTAAAACATTGTTTTCCCGCAAAATAGCAATAGCTCTTGCAGAAGCGTTAAATTCTACCGGTAATGTTATAACATAAAAAAGCACAGCACCGCTGAATGCAATAATGCCAATATTGGTAAGCAATGGCATTGTCATAATAATACCGATAATAGCAAGCCACGGACCCAAGGTAGAGCCAAAATTTGCAACAGGCACTAAAAAACTGCGAAGTCCAAGAGGCCCCCAGGAAAGCGCGTGCTGGATAGCGTGTCCCGCTTCATGCGCCGCAACTCCAATTGCCGCAATAGATGTTTCTCCATAAACAGGCGTAGAAAGGCGCACCACTTTTTTAGACGGATCATAGTGATCTGTAAGGGAGCCCCCTACGGCTTCTATTTTTACATTTAAAACGCTCTTTGATTTTAACAAAAGAGCGGCAGCAGCCTGCCCGCTGATTTTTCGCGAGCTTGGCACTTTTGAATATTTTGCAAAAGTGGATTTTACCTTAAATTGTGCCCACATAGAAAGAAAAAAAGTTGGTACTACCAGTATAAGATAGTATTCATCAAATAAAAACGGAAACATATTTACCTCCTAATATCCGACGGCGGACTGCGCCGCACATTGTATTCTAATTTTACAGGTCCCGTGTTCTCTGCCGCTCTTTCTGCACGAGCCAGCATTTCCTTTTGAGCACGCACGGTTTTTTCTCCTTTAGCGGGAGACAGCAGCGTCCATTTACCGTGTTTGTCCAGAACAGAAGCCTGGCAGTTATCGCGGAAGCAATCATTAAGAATATCTATTAATTCCGAGCGTATTTTTTCGTCCAGTATTGGGAACATTAACTCGACTCTTCGTTCCAAATTACGGGGCATCCAGTCTGCGCTTGCAAGATACAATTCTTCCGTTCCGCCGTTTGCAAAGTAATAAATACGCGAATGTTCCAGATAATGATCTATTATACTTATTACCCTGATATTCTCCGACACACCGGGAATGCCGGGAATTAATGTACATATACCGCGTACACATAAAAGTATTTTAACGCCTGCCTGAGACGCGGCATACAAAGCTTTAATTACATCTACATCTGTAAGTGAATTTAATTTTGCCATAATTTTAGCGGGATACTTATGAGCAGCCCTGCTTGCTTCTCTTTCTATATTATCCAAAAGACGGGGTTTTAATCCTTTTGGAGCCATTACCAATCTTACCATCTGCTGAACGGCAGAATAACCTGTAAGCATATTAAAAACCAATCCGGCATCATACGCAATATCTTCACGGCAGGTAAAAAGACATATATCTTCGTAGTATTTTGCGGTTCTGTCATTGTAATTGCCGGTAGAAAGATGTATGTAACGCTTTACACGATCGTTTTCGCGGCGCATTACCATAGACACCTTTGAATGTATTTTAAGGTGAGAAAGACCGTAAACAACAATGACCCCGGCTTTTTCCAGCCTGTTTGCCCAGGAAATATTTCGTTCTTCGTCAAAGCGCGCCTTTAATTCTACAACCGCAGTTACATGCTTGCCGTTTAATGCCGCCTGCTCCAACGCCCTTACAACAGACGAATAAGCGGAAGAGCTTTTTTGCAAGCCCACTCCGGGAATTGCTCCGCCCGTTCTGTAAAGAGCGGTTTTAATTGATATTACCTGCGGATCTTCCGCAGCTTCTCTAAAAAATCTTACAACAGGATCAAAAGATTGATACGGGAAATGCAGCATAACATCGCCCTGACTAATTCTGTCCCAAAGGGGAACATCCTCGTTAAACTCTGTAGATTGATAAATCTTCCACGGTTTTTCGGTTACATCTTCCAGACCGGCTACATTTATAAGTTCCAGAAAATCAATGGTATTAATAGGTCCGTCAATTTCATAAAGATGATCAGCATCCAAAGAAAATCTGTTTGCAAGTTCATCCCGCAGTTTTTTGCTGCTGGAAGAATAAACCATACATACGACATCAGACCTGCCTCTGCCTTCTAAAACTTCTTCCATTGCTTCTACAAAATCTTCGTCCCGCTGTTCGTCTACGGAAAAATCCGCGTCACGATTAACTTTAAACAATATGCTTTCTTTAACTCTATAACCCGGAAAAAGATACGCGCCCCATGTTACAATTATATCTTCCAATAAGGCAAGTTCAAATTTTTCTGCGCCGTCCGTACCGGGCTGGCTTGGCAGCCAGACAATTCTATCCAAAACCGACGGCAAGGGCACTACAACTTTTTGTTCTTTAGGCATCTCCCCTGTATCGTCCGGCTGTTCTAATTCAAGTAAAAAAGCCGCGTGAATTGTACGATTTTCTATAAACGGCATTGGTTTGTCGTCTTCTATACGAAGAGGCGTAAGAACAGGATAAACCTGCCCAACAAAATACGAATTTATAAAATCTAAATGAGACACAGAACAGGAATCCGGCCGTAAAACTGAAAGCCCTTTTTTTGCAAGACCGGGAAAAATATCGCTGCGCAGACATTCATATTTTTTTTTCATAATAGAATGAACTTTTTCTGAAATTACTTTTAACTGCTGAGCCGGTGTTAATCCCGCAGGATCAGGCGCTGTCTTCCCCGCCTTTATCATGCGCTTAAGAGTGGCAACCCGCACCATAAAAAATTCATCGAAATTAGATGCTACGATAGAAAGAAAACGAAACCTTTCCAGCAAGGGTAATTCTTTTCTAAGCCCCTCGTTAAGCACACGCTCGTTAAAATCCACCCACGAAAGATCGCGGCTAAGGAAAGGGAGGACCTGCTGGTCTTGAACTGTTTTAATCATTTAAAAAAGTGAAACTCTTGGGTTCACAATCGCGTTAAACCTTTGCTGCCTTGATGGATCAGTCTCTGCTATTTCGAGTCTTCCAATAACCCTGTTCGCATAATAAACTCTCTGTACAGGAGACGGGTGAGTCATATTCAACCTTGACATTTTTGTACCGGTTTCCAGAATACTTAACATTTCGATTAAACCGGATGGATCATAACCGGCAGCAACCATTAAATACATTGCGGCAGTGTCGGCTTCGAATTCCTGTTCTTTTGAATAACCGCTGTTTACCATTGTCTGGAATATTTCTCCGACAGATTCATTTAATATATCCGTTAATTCGTTTGCATCCAGACCGGTAACCGCTCCAATCCCTGCTGTGGCGGTAAGTAAAAGCGCCTCGGTTACACGATTTGTTTTAATGGCATTAATACCGTGCTTTAACTGGATATGAGCAACTTCATGCGCTATAACTCCGGCAAGAGCTTCTTCGGATTTTGCCGCATTTACAAGTCCGCGTGTAAGAAAGATATGTCCTCCGGAAGTGGCAAAAGCATTTACTTCGTTGGTGTCCAATATTGCAATATGGTATCCATTGTAAAGAGTTGGCTGCGGAGAATTTAAAATAATAGCGGCGCAGATAAGATTAAGATATTTGGTAAGAGCCGGGTTTCCATTCCAAATTCTGTATGTAGAAAGAATATTTGCCGCTACTGCGCGTCCAATAAAATATTCCTGGTCGGGAGTTATTCTTTCTGTGGCGGCTTCAAACGCTCTGGCAGTAAGGCTGATTGTATTTGCCGTATGTTGATCTATAAGCTCGCCTTCCGCGGCTATCTGAGCAACTGTATCTATATGCTTACAGGTTCCAAAGACCAGTATCAATACTAAAATTATAAAACTAAAATACTTTTTCATACATACCCCCTTGCTTAAAACCTTCTTATTGCACGAATCCTTACAAGACCGGTATAGTCTCCGACTATTTCAGGCTCGCCATTTGCTTTACTGTCAAAATTTTTATGGTAAATAACCTTACCCCAATCAGCGGCAGGATCACAGTCTTCGTCACATTGTTCTGGATACGGATGGCATTTATTGGGTATGGATAAATAATGGGGATCAGACGAAAACTGTGTTAATCCGTAAGAAAAACATTCGAGCATTTTTCTTAGATGGTTATCGTCCGGTAATTCCCAGTCATATTTATACCATCCGCCGGAATTTTCGTCACATAATCCTAATGCCTTTCCTACTAAATTAGGATCATTTTGTAATTGACCAAAATCGTGCGGAGCACACATAATATAACGCCATCCTCCGTCATAATTTCCTTTGTCGTAAAACACCCATCCGCCGCCCGGCCCTATTACATTGGCAATTTCCAACGCGCAGGTAGTAAAGAGGAATAATAACGGGATAAAAACAATCAATATAAATTTCTTCATAACTTTATCTCCTAAATAAACAATTAATATATACGATAAGTAACACCAAGCATCAGGCGGTGGTTAACGCCTATTATGTTTTTCATATCCATGGTGGTTCGTACAGCATACCCTGCTCTGAACAATATTCGACCCTTACCGATGATAAAACCGGCTGCCCCGTCAAATGTCGGTGTATTTATTGTGGCTACATGGCTTTCTTTGGAACTTTGCACAAAGGAATATTGAGCCGCCATATGTCCAACCCCAAACCCAAAATACATTCCGCCGGCTTCCCTTGGCTTGCCGTAGGAATCAAATTCTCTTTTTCCGAGCGGGAAAAATAAATTGGCGCGGGCATATAAATAAGTAGAAGTATACTCCATACTGCCGACAGGTGTATTTTCTCCCGCCATTCCGTTTAGAAACCCGCCGTCAATCCCGAATTCAAAAAAAGAGTTGGGCAGGGGCGCAATGGTAAAATTAAAGTTGGCAATTATTAGGGGGGTAGCAAAGGAAGTACCCAGATTAACCCCAAGACTCCAGAACTTTCTTCCTTCGCTGGAGAAAAAATCTTCGCGTTCTGAGCCCGAAGCAGGAACAGTAATTACTGCAAAAATTAAAACTAAGGTCAATAATCCGGCAATTTTTTTCATAATTTTGTTAGAATCTCCTTATGTAAATAATACACATATTTAGGTTTTTTTTCAATAGAAAATCGACAATATAAGGAGAATTTTGCCTTGTTTTTCTAACGAAAAAGCGCAAAAATACTATCATTTTTACATTAAGAAAGATGAACCTAATCGTTTTCCTGTTAAGCTCATTATTTGCCCGCCGTAGTTATATATTAATTCATGAGGGGAAGCACATATTCGCTCTTTGCTAAATTTTTCTGTTAATATTTTTAACATAGAATTACACTGCTCCCCCTAGCTCCATCTGACCACTAAAACATTCTACCACAATTTTACTAAATAGACAACTGTTTTAATGGTCATATTACGCTACCCCCGCTCGGGGTTCTTTTGGTTCAATTCATCTTTTTCAAGATAATTTTTATTCCTTTTCAGAATATTTTTTGCTCCAAAAATTATTTGCATGACAAATTTGATTAAGTTGACACTTCGCTACGATATCCTTCCATTTTCTGTTCTTATCTAATAAAGCCAGCGTTGGTTCCCCATGGTCCATATAAAACAGCAGGAACAAGTACATATCTAATAAATAAAAACAAAATAGCTATAATTATAATAAATATTAAAAATTTTTTCTCCCATTTTTCCATCATTGATTCCTCCTAGACCAATAATTGTTCTTATTGTCAACAAAATTTTTTACCATTGGTAAAGTAATTAAATATTCACCTAAATGAGTAAGAAAATGCGAAACCCCATCCGCTGGGTTATTAGTGTCATGATGTACATAAATGACTGATGTTTTATAATCATTAAATTCTTCAGTAACATGATAACCGCCAGGTAAGCGTACCTGTCTCCCTGGTGCAACACCAGAATTTGCAGCAATACTACCTGTAAAACTTGAGGTATTTACATAACTCCTAACTGATTCAGGCAATTCGTCCCAAGAATCTACAATTTTTACGAATGTATACATTTCATTAAGTTCTGTTCTTTCAATACCTAATTGTTTTAAATAATCCATAAATTCATTAAATTGGTTATCTAATAAGCCGGCAAACTCCAAAAATTCTCTATCTTGATCGCTCAATTGCAAAGGAGGATCATCACCATTTCTACCATTTGGATCAATATATCTTATCGGGTTATTAAACGAATAATGACAGGTATGTAAATTAATGGCATTAAACACTCCGCCCATTCCTGGCAAGTTTTCATTATGCTTCCGTGCATCATCACTGTTAGGTGCAACAGGAATATAGCTTCCATCGGTCAAAGCGGGATCCGCCGACAACCAACGACTCGTCTTCGGATCAAGGTATCTCGCTCCAAAATAGTAGAGCCCGGTTTCTGGGTCGCGTTCTTTCCCAGTGAATCTAAACGGCGTAGAGTCTATCGCTTCATTGCTCTGCCAATCTATCCACAGTTCTCCGTAAGGCGTGTATTCAAGGCGTTCATGTAAATCTCCTTTATAGTTCGTTATCGTCTGCGCACTCCCCAAATGATCCGTGTGGTAGTAATACACCCGCCTTTCTTCCGCCAATGTATTAGGATTGCCTTCGCTGTTAAACTTCGTTGCTACTCGGTCTTCGCCTAAATATATATGCTTGCTTTGTAACCACTCGGTTGTGGAATTTGTTGTCTGCCACATCTTGTTAAAATAAACTGTGGAGACTGTTGTGTTTGACACATACTTCAATGCTCTCTGTCCATCTGCTCCATATCTGTAATGTACGGTGTTAGCTAAATCGCTGCTTTCACTGAGCAAGTTGCGCTCGTTCCAACGGTAGTTTCTCTGGTATACGCCGTCATTATTGTTCGTATTTCCCTCGGGTCTTACTAGTCCAAAGCCGTAATCTACGGAGTATATATCTCCGTCTCTGTAGTAAGGTCTGTATATTTCTGGCGTTGTTGCATGACTTCCTTCCCGTTCGGCTATTACGTTGCCGTTAAGATCATAGCTGTAATATCTGTTTCCTATGCGTTCAGCCTTGTGTGTTCCTCTACGCTCGCCTTTGTGTGTTTCTTCGTAATATTTATACTCAAGATTATAGTTAAGGCTGTCTCCAACTCGGTTGCCTGTGTCTGTCGCTTCCGTGCTTGTCTTTCTTGTCATGTTGCCGATATTGTCAAACGCGAATACTTGGCTGTAGTTGGTGGTGTATTGTACATGACCGCCGTATTTAAATTTAGAAGGGGAAGCACATTTTTGTTCTTTGTTAAGTTTTTCTGTTAATGTTTTTAACATAGAATTACACTGCTCCCCCTAGCTCCATCTGACCACTAAAACATTCTACCACAATTTTACTATATCGACAACTGTTTTAGTGGTCATATTACGCTACCCCCACTTGGGGTTTTTTGGTTCAATCCCTGCATATGGGCTCCCGAAATTCGCTAATAATTACGATATAATTAATTTCTTGTATTAAAACATCTTTGTTATCAAAAGAATAATAAACTCTAAGTGTTAAATCTATTTTTTCTCCAATATCCTCAGTTTTCTTATTAAATATTTTATGTAAATCAATTTTTATATTATTGTCGTAAACTTCAATTAGAGTAAGGTAGGACTTTATACTCAACTCATCGCTTTCTTCAACTTCAAATAAAATATCTTCTTGATAATATTCTTTATCTAATTTTATATTTTCATTTATCTTAATAATTTTATTATTTCCATTAAACTTAAATTCGAAGCTATGTATTTTAAAATTATTATATTTTTCTAATGTGTATAAATAAATAGCTATATGAGAATACTTATAATTGTCAAATCTATAAAATTCTACATTCAGGATAGAACCTTTATCAACTAATTCATTGAAAGAATTAATATTCTCAATTATAAAATTTGGTAAATTTTCATTAATATCAAGTACTACATATTCTACAGGATGAGGCTTTGAATTACAAGCATTAAACATAGTAAATAAAAAAATAACTACAATAAAATGAAAAATAATTTTAATTTTATGGTCCATAATGCATCCCATTGTGCCTGCCATTTCTATTATAATCTATTCTTGGATTTTGACTAGTATACCCATTTCTGGACATATTAAATTGTCTATAATAAGGACTCATATCCCAGCGTCCATGTTTAGACCCGGGAAGAAAACCGCTAAGGGAATAATTAAATGTACCTTTATCTAAGGCATCATTTGATAACACCCAATTTTTACCAACTTTCATGAAAACTGCCTCTCGACCATCTGTATTTTTATATTTTCTATTCCTTTCTGAACCAGTATTATTTTGATGTTCCCTGTCTCCAATAAAATCCCAAGACCAATCCTTCCCCCGCATATCTTCATGAGTATATGGTAAACCTGTATCGCTCGTATTAAGAAAATCGCGCAAGTCTTCATTCATAAATTGTTCATTACCATCAACACCTGTCATTAAACCATCTATATCATAACGACCACTATTATTAATATCGTCTCTTAAAATTGCTGCAGCATCTGCTTTTTCTTGAGGACTCATATTTACTGTATCACTGAGATATTCTCTTAAATAATTTAACTGTTCAGAAACCGTCCATGGTTCATCACCACTTCTCCCATTTGGATCAATATACCGTACTGGATTATTAAACGAATAATGATATGTATGTAAATTTATCGTATTATAAACTCCACCCATTCCCGAAAGATGGCTAACATTCTGTCCGGAAACAGGCACATATTCACTCATCGCCGGATCTGCGCTCAACCAGCGACTCGTCTTCGGGTCGAGGTACCTCGCTCCAAAATAGTAGAGCCCGGTTTCGCGGTCTCGTTCCTTCCCGGTGAATCTAAACGGCGTGGAATCTATCGCGTCATTGCTCTGCCAGTCTATCCATAACTCTCCGTACGGAGTGTATTCAAGGCGTTCATGTAAAGCTCCCATATAATTCGTTATTGTCTGTGCACTCCCCAAATGATCCGTGTGATAATAATACACCCTTCTTTCTTCTGCCAATGTATTAGGATTACCTTCGCTGTTAAACTTCGTTGCTATTCGGTCTTCACCTAAATATATATGTTTGCTTTGCAACCACTCGGTTGTGGAATTTGTTGTCTGCCACATCTTGTTAAAATATACTGTGGATACTGTTGTATTCGACACATACTTTAAAGCTCTTTGTCCATCTGCTCCATATCTGTAATGTACTGTGTTAGCTAAATCGCTGCTTTCACTGAGTAGATTACGTTCGTTCCAACGGTAGTTTCGCTGGTATACGCCGTCATTATTGTTCGTATTTCCCTCAGGCCGTACTAGTCCAAAGCCGTAATC
>JAITUR010000065.1 GCA_031286205.1 Treponema sp. | reverse complement strand
CAACTCTGGACAAGCTCTTTTATTTTTTCTTCTGTAAGATTGCCGTAAACTTCATTGCCAATTTTTGCCACAGGACCGATACCGCAGGCGCCTACACAACTTGTAAAAAAAAGGGAAATTTTGCCGTCGCTTGTGGTCTGCCCCATTTTGATACCGGCGGCAGCTTCAAAGTATCGGACTATATCCAAAGTTTTTATAAAATAACAGGGAGTGCTGGTGCAAATTTCGATAATATATTTACCGCGAGGCTCTGTACTGAACATTGCGTAAAAGGTTAAAACATCGTAGACCTTGGAAAGAGGAATGTCCAGTGTTTTGGCGGTAAGCTCCGCCCATTGTTTTTCTATACAGTTTTTTCCGCTTGCAGATTGAATATCCAGCAATATGGCAATAAGCTGTTGGGGGTTGTTGCTATAATTATTAATAATTGTTAAGACATTTTCTTTAGAAATACTCATGGTTAACTCTTTAACAAGACCTTGCGTTTTTCTTCTGCGGCTATGTGCATTTTTTCCAGCTCTATCATTATTGCGTCTGCAACTTCCTGCTTTTTATCTGCATCTTCTGCAGAAGCATCCAATATCTTGTTGCGGAATTCATTGCAATCGACAACGGGTCCAACTGTTACACGGATAATATCTTTGGTTACAAAATCGTTCATCATATCTGTTTTTTGCACTTGTAAAACTTCGCCGTTAAGCGCAACAAAGCACATATAATCAAAAGAACGAATGTAAGAATCAATTTCCCTTAATCCTTTTTTTGTATCAGGATCCCAGGGGCGGTATCGCGTGCCCGACGGAAACACCAGAACAAGATGTCCTTTGTATTTATGCCGGATAAGCGCCTTCATTGCTGCCCTGTTAATGGTATTGCTGCGCGCAATTTCGTCCTTGTCTTTTTCCGGATCAAGACCCTGTGTGGATCGGCTTGGGTAAATAACAATTTTAGAATAAGCACCGGTAAATGCGGCAACTACAGGATTATCTTCGTTTAGTTTGATGCCGGAAATTGCAATAATTGATTTTCTAATTTCATGTCCGCGGTTTCCTGCCTTGCTTAGCATTGTGCTTAAAATAGAAAGATCAAGATTGCTGTAATGTTCCACCAAAAGCATACAGGACTTTCCGCTTTCGGCTTTTGCAAAAAGTTCTTCTATATTCTCTAAGCCGTCCAGCCCGGAGCCGGGAAGAGAGACATCTTCCACCATTTTATCCAGAATTGGCAGGATAGCAAGATCTGCCTCCTGAAAAACATTATCTTCTGTTACCCTTGTAGGGACTTTTGAAAGAGATACTACTTTCTTAATTTCTGCACCAAATTTTGTGGTTAAAGTTTCCATAGATACTACTATACCATACCCTTGGCTTGTGGAAAAGGTCTAAAAATGAAAGATGTTAAAAATGATCCAGCACCTAAGAATTTAGGTGCTGGATAAAGACTCAGTACAAAAGCGCTGTTTTACCAGTTGCCTCTGCCTGAACCTTCGCGGCGAGGTTTATCCATCGCTTCGTTTACGCGAAGCTGACGGCCTTCGAATTCGCGGCCGTTTGTGCCTTCGATAGCTGCGTTAGCTTCTTCGTCGCTGCTCATTTCGATAAAGCCGAACCCTTTGGAGTTGCCGGATTCACGATCAAAGATGATCTTTGACGATGCGACGGTTCCGAACTCTGAAAACAGGTTCTTGAGACCATCTTCTGTGGTGTTGTAGGAAAGGTTTCCGACATACAGTTTCTTAGCCATTGAGAAAATTCCTTCACCCGGTTTATACGCCCGGGCACGCTTGAATGTCCCTGCTGAAAATCAACAAATACATTCGTGGACTTACGCCCAAGTATTCACACTCCCTAAAGCGAGTGGTATTTAAAATTTAGCCATTTATTCCAAACATTGTCAAGGTCTTTTGCTATTTTTTTACATTTCCGAATATTTTACTAATAACCAT
This sequence comes from Treponema sp., assembly GCA_031286205.1. Lineage (GTDB taxonomy): Bacteria > Spirochaetota > Spirochaetia > Treponematales > Breznakiellaceae > WQXQ01. The sequence goes on along the minus strand of JAITUR010000065.1, from coordinate 30,133 downwards.
TTTTATGTCATTTACCGGAATAAGTCCCTTTACCTCTTTCTCCGCAGGGCCCAAAAAGCCGTTAAATCCCAAATTTACTGCGGTTTTAACCCGTCCGGCAAGCCGGCGTACAGGGCGTATTTCGCCTGTCAGGGAAACCTCGCCCGCTATTGCCAAATCCTCGGGCAGGGCAAGGCCTGTACGGGCAGAATAAAGCGCGCAGGCAAGGGCAAGCTCTACGCCTACCTCGGTAATACGAATACCGCCTGCCACATTTACATATAAATCGTGGTCAGAAAGCCGAAGCCCCAGATGTTTTTCCAAAACGGCGGAAATCCTGGATACCCTGCCGGAATCGATCTTGTCGGAAAAAACACGGCTAATTGATCCTTTTGCCGGAATACAAAGCGCCTGAATTTCTACAAGGATGGTTCTGGTTCCTTCAAGAACGGCGGCTATTGCCACGCCGGGGGGTGCATTGGAAGGTTCGCGCCGTACAAGGAAAAGGCGGCCTGTATCATCGACGGGGGAAAGACCATGCTCGCCCATTGTAAAAATGCCGATTTCATCGACAGAGCCAAACCTGTTTTTAGCCCCTCTTAGAAAACGGAAATCGGCATCGTTCTGCTCAAAATAAAGAACGGTATCTACCATATGTTCAAGTGTTTTGGGTCCTGCTATAACACCTTCTTTTGTTACATGGGCTGTAATAAATAAAGAAGCGTCATGTTCTTTTGTCCAATTGATCAATTCAAGGGAACAGAATTTCATTTGATTCACCGTGCCTGCAACCGCGCCCGCATCCGGGGAAAAAAGTGTTTGGGCGGAATCAATCATTACCAATACAGGTTTTATATTGTTAAGATTGTATTCGATTTCTTCCAGTTGGGCAGAACATAATATTTCTATTCTATCCATTACAGATTTATTTGCAGATAGACCAAGGCGATCCGCCCTTAGTTTAATTTGACCGGGAGACTCTTCGCCGGAAACATAAAGAATTCTTCCCTTTGTTTGGGCGGCGGCGGCAAGTTGTAAAAGCAAGGTCGATTTTCCAATACCGGGTTCGCCGCCTACAAGGACTGCGGAACGCTTCATAATACCGCCGCCAAGTACACGGTCTAGTTCGCCAATCCCTGTTCCAATACGGCTGCCCTCCATTGGGTCAACTGTTGACAGGGGCAAAGGTTTAGGCAAATCGCTGCCGGTTTTTGCCTTGCGTTGCCCCAAAGAATTCGAACCTTCGTTTTTTAGAGCGGTTTCCGTTAAGGTGTTCCATTCGCGGCATTCCGGACAGCGTCCCAGCCATTTTGGTTCTTCGTGTCCGCAAGCGGAACATTTATAAATTAAAGAGTTTTTTTTCTTCACAATTTCTATTCCGTTGTTTCTTCGTCTGCAGATTCAGTATTTCCCGGTACGCTTGGCTGTCTCTGCCGCGGCGCTCTTGTTGGTCTTAGCGGGTGCAGCGGTTTACGGGGAGAAATTCTTATGCCTGCGCCAAAACGCCAGCCGTCAATTTCCGGAAGGTCTTTGTCTGTCCATAAACGATAAAGTGGAGCCCATGCTCTTAAATCTATACCCAGCGATTGTTTATCGCTGAATGGAATGTCAATTCCTAAACCCATAGAAGCAAAGAACATTCTTCCATTTGCCCAAAAATAATTTGTGATATTTTCTACCTGCTGTTTGTTTTCGTTCTGATAATAGCTGCTTAAACCAAGAGAATGTGTTACAAGACGCAAATCCGCCGCCAGACCTCCATAAAAACGAAATGCAGTTTCGTTTGGAGCTACAGGAAAAAAGCCTGTTAATTGCAGCCCTGTAGTAAAACCTGCCACAAACGCCTCGCTGTGACCAATCTCGCAAGCCATTGGGTATCCGTTAAATTCATAATTTGCAAAATAAACATCTTCTGTTAGTTCAACTCTTAAATGTTTAAATATGGAATATGCTGCAGAAATTCCAAGCGAAGGCACTATCTGCGGAGGATTTTTATTTCCATTGTCAGAAGCCAAAAAAACAATACTGCCGTTGTATGACCAATATATGTAATCTGAAAATTGCGCTCCCGCAGGAAGTATGGCAAGAAAAAGCATCAATATAAATAAAAATTTAATTTTCATGTTGATATTATACACCTATTACCGGATACGCACCATAGCGCTTAATAATTTTTGCGTTATCGTTATCTATAGGGCCGGCAAGCGCTTTTCCCTGCAAGCGTTTAAGCCCTGTTTCCAATACTTTAATATTAGAACTTTTTAAGAAAAAAGGAACTTTTGATACATACGGGTCGAGTAAAGCAAAATCCAAAAATCTGTTAAGAATTTTTTCGTCGTCAATTTCGATAGGCAGAATATCCGCACCGCTATCTATAATGTCCCGTGCAATGTCCGCCGCATTTTCAAATTCTCCGTCAATCAGGGCTTGCCGGAATTCGTTTATATCTTTGGCATCAATTTTTAAAATGGATGCCGGCAGAGTATCTATATTTTCTATATAATGCGCTTCTAATCCGGAAAGCCAGATTCCCTGTGTTTCGCCGGGGTGCGAGATTTCCCTTGGAGAATAATCTGCCGCTTTTTTTGCGATAGTTTCTATGTGGGCAGGCGTAGTCCCGCAGCAGCCTCCAATAATGTTAACCAGTTTTTCCTTAAAGTACGCATCGATTTTATTGCTCATAACTTCCGGCGTTTCTTCGTAAATACCCTGACTGTTTGGGAAGCCGTTATTTGGATATGCAATAACCAAACAGGGGATTTTTTTATCGTTTATAATATTGGAAATTTCGCGGACAAAGGGAAAAAGTTTTTCCGCACCGGAGGAACAATTAAGCCCTATTGCCAACGGGTTAATATGCTTAACAGAAATAACAAAGGCTTCCAGATTTTGACCTGAAAGCAGCCGCCCTCCTTCGCCGGAAATAGTGACAGAGACTATTACCGGAATATCAATCTGCTGTTCTTCCATTAATCTTGAAATTGCAAAGAATGCGGCTTTTGCGTTAAGGGTATCGAAGATCGTTTCTACTATTAAGATGTCTGCGCCGCCGTCCAAAAGTCCTCTTGCATTATCGTAGTATGCATTTTCAAGTTCGTCCCATATTATGGAGCGCTTTCCCGGATTGTTAATGTCGGGATACAAGCTTGCGCCCTTTGCTGTTGGCCCAATGCTTCCGGCAACAAAACGCGGCTTGTCCGGCGTTGAATATTTATCCGCGCATTCGCGGGCAATGCGTGCGGAAGCTGTGCTAATTTCATAAGCCTCGTGTTCTAAACCATAATCCGCAAGGGATACCGATGTCGAGTTAAAGCTGCAGGTTTCGATTATGTCCGCTCCGGCTTCCAGATATGCATTATGAATATTGATAATTTTTTGGGGGTTTGTACGGCAAAGATTGTCGTTGCAAATTTTACCCAGGTTAAGAGCCTGAATAAGCGAGCCCACCGCACCATCCAAAATAAGGATGCGTTTTTCCGCAATGGATAATATTTGCTGCCGGATACTCATTAGTTTATTATAATATTAAATTAACGCTTTTGACCAGTATTGAAGCGCTATTCCGAACGCCGTTGAAACATTCAGCGAGGCTTTTGCGCCATAAATGGGAATAGACACCCTGCCAAAAGAGGCATCGGCGGCTTCCAGCGCGCGCGGACTTACCCCCAATTCTTCGGAACCTGCAATTAAAATGCCGCTTGGCGGAAAGGCAAATTCGTTAATGGGGATTCCGCCTGTTTCCAGCGCAAAAATGGGGGTATCGTCTTTAAGCTTATTTTCTTCGTGCGGCGCAAAAAGCTCCTGCCGTTCCCAGGGTATTGTATCAATACAACCCATAGCCGTTCTTTCCGCGCGGCGATGGCGAGGGTCGGCACAGAAGGGCGACAATATGATTTTTTCTACGCCAAAACTTTCTGCAGTACGAAACATTGCGCCAACATTAAACGGAGAGCGGATATCTTCCAGATAAACCTGCATACCGTTAAATACCCGGCGTTTTTTTGAATCCAAAGAACCGTCGCTTGCCGTAAAATCCCAATCCGCCTGATCTTTGCCTGTTACGGCAAACAAAAGATGTTTAACATTGTTAAAAGCTCTTCGCAGCCCATTTGTATCGATATTCTGAAAAGCAAGCGCCGCTTCTTCAAACAGCTTTTGCGCTTCCTGTGGAAAGAGCGTATCCTTTGCAAGCAGCCTTGCGGCATCTGTAAAAAAAATTATTTCTGTATCAGAGAATAAGCCCGGTTTTAATTCCATATCCTCTTTGTTGGCAAGGTTTTCGCATAATCGATTTTCTGCAGACGAAAAATATTTTGCTATTTTTCTTAATCTTTGAATTCGCGGCAATTTTTCTAATTTATACAAAGGTATCACAATTACTACTTCTCGCTGCTTACAGTTAAAAGAGATTCGACCTGCTGCATTACATAGTCCTGAAACTTTGGAGGCAGCTCGCTAAATAAAGAAACCATTCGCTGTAGTTTTTCCCCGGGTGTGGAAAAAAACATATCCCCCTCGCCAGTTTTCAGCCATTTTTCGCTTACGCCAAAAGTCAACGAAATTAAATGAATAATTCTGTCATTAACCTTGCGATGTTCACATTCCAGTTCCGCAATATATCCATTACTTATATAGATTGATTTAGCAAACTCAACCTGAGACATATTTAAGGTATGTCGTAAATGTCTTATTCGCTTACTAACTGTCATAGTCTTATCATATTACAATAACACTCACTATGCAATGAAGTTTTTTTCAATTTGAGGAAATAAAGTATTTACAATACTCACAATATAGTATAATATACTCACAAATAGAGTGAAAATCATTTACCGGAGGGTGTAGTGGACAGGGAAGAGAAGCTGAATAAAATATGCAAAGATTTTACCCTGCTTAACGATGAGCAGCAGGATTATATTCTTGGTATTCTCCAAGCCTTGGTTTTTGCAAAAAATAACCCTATCCCAACCGAATCTAAAGACAACAAAACCCAAAATAGGATATAATTACGAAATATGAAAATTAAAAAATTCCTTAAAGGTCTGTTAATATTTTTTATCGTGCTGGCCGCTCTTGCGGTTATTTGGATTGCATTTTCATTGATTGGCAGGATCGATGCGGCAAAGGTTATTCCCGATACCGCGGTTATTCGAATAACTGTCCCCAACCCATCCCGTTTAATTAACGGTCTTTTAGCCCATGAATCGCTGGATGATATTTCCACTGTCCCCGAACTGGCTTATATGTCTCCTCTTATTGAATCTTTAAAAGAAAACCCTCTTCTTAAAAACCGTCTATTGCACAATTTAATGGGCGGAAAAATGGAGCTTGCCCTATTGTCAGATGATGCTGACGGTTCGTTTGCCGCCGCTTATGATTTAAAACTTTTATCGCCGTTGCTGCGGCTTATTCCCATTGCTTCCAATTTTGTTACAATACCCAATCTGTACTATGTACAGGCCGGAAAGAATTCCCGGTTCGAATACCGGCTGGATGACATGACGGTTTTTATTGGGCCGCACAGGAATGTTTTATTTATTACCAATAGCTCAAAAGTTTTCGAGGCTCGTTTGGCGGCAGATAACGAAGCTCTTCCTTTTAAGAATATTAAAATATCAAATTACGATGCGGCTGTAAGGCTTTCGCATCAATTTATAAACGAACTTTTTTCGGACCAAGATCCAAAAATTGCGGAAATTCTTGACAGTCTTGAATTTGATTCCACTGTAGAAGCAGGTCTTTCCATTTATCCAAAAAAAATAGAGTTCTACCTGACAGTGCCAATGACATCAAACCAGTCTACATTAAGCAAATTTCTTCAAAGCCGTTCCCGGGCATCGGACATAAACGAAAGGCTGCCCGGTTCTACCCAATATGCCACAATTCTTTCTGCCGGAACTTTGCGGGAGCTTTATCAGGCTGCAATTGTGTTTATGCCGGACATGGAAGATACCTTAAAATTTGCAGAATCTTCTTCGCGCATTGCATTTGGATTAACATTAGACGAATTATTATTTTCCTGGACGGGTAATGAGTACGCCGTCTTTGGCATGGAAGGAAGACCGCACCCTGTCTATGCAATTCAGGTGGAAGATGAACGAAAACGGCAGCAGGTTTTTGACAAAGCGTTCAGCTCGATTTTACTTAACGAAGATACAAGACTTAGCTTGGATGGAACAAGGCTTCCAAGAATTTCCATTCCGGATTTTTTACAGCTGCTTTTAAGAAAGTGGGATATTAATCTGCCGTCGCCGTACTATACAATTTACAGAGATTTTATTTTAGTAAGCGAATCTGCCGACACCCTTCTTGCCGCCCTGCGTGCAATGCAAAGAAATGATGTTTTGCCGCGCACAAATACATGGCGCAATATTGCGGGCGGCAAAACGGCAGCTACCGCCTTTAGCGTTTATTATTCAATGGATCGTTCTATGCCGTTCTTCCTGCGGCAAAATACCGCCCTTAGCGGTTATCTGTCTCTTTACCGGCAGGGTTTGGTACGCATTAGTTTTAACAGAGGCGTTGTAGATTTTTCGTTCTCTTTAATTCCCGGATCCGGAAACGGCGTAACGCTTGTCGGCGGTTATCCGCTGGATATTGGAAGAGCGTCCAGCCAGGTTTTTGGAATGGGCAATAGAATTTTCTTTGCTGCCGGCAATACCGCTTTTTCAATGGATATAACGGATAACAGTGTGTACGACATTACAGGTCAGGGCAGACATTGGGTTATCCCCGCTGTTGGAGCCGGCGGAAAAGATGCGGTAAATGCCTGGGTAGTAAGCGATAGAGGGCGGGTAACTCTTGTCGACGGCAATATGGATCCGCACGAAAATTTCCCTGTACTTACGGGGCTTCGAATTTCCGCCGCTCCCGTTGCATTCGAAGGCTGTGTTTATCTTTGCGACGACGATGGCCATGTAATTATGATCGATACAAAAGCAAATCAGAAAAACTGGGAAACCGTATTTACAGTACCGTTAATTTCGCCCCCTTCGTTCCTTTCGGTTCCTGCAAGAGGGCGAACCCCAGGCGCAAACTATGCCGCAGTTTATCCAAAAAGTTTCTTTGGCGAAATCTACCTATTAGATGCACAGGGAAAAACCTTGCCCGGCTGGCCGGCTCCAATAAGTACCGGCAATATCAAGGACGATGAATTTACTGCAAGTGTCGGTATAGGTTTTGGAACTCCATTGGTATTTACCCATAATAACCGTGTGCTTACCGCCTTTGTATGCCAGACAGGCGAATTAATTGTCTATGACGAAAATGCTTCTTCTATTTCGCCATTCCCCCTGTTTTTAAACAATATGTTCTATTTCCAGCCTGTTTTTGACGGAACCTATTTATGGCTTATTTCTCAAGATGGAACTCTTTATAGAGTAAGTTTGGAAGGAGAAATGTTGTATCAAAATATCCCTGACTTTGTTGTTAAAGAAGTAGGGTATATAACCTTTTTTGATACCAATGGCGATAATATACCGGAAATATTTATAACCGGCGAAGGCAATGCGCTTCATGCATATACTCGCAACTTCCGTTCTTTGGAAGGATTCCCCCTGCCTATTTGGGGAAAACCATATTTTATAGAAGCACAGGGCGGGAAAAAAGCCGAGGTGTTCGGCATTGGAATGGATCGTAAACTTTACCGTTGGCAATTTAGATAGGACAAAGTATTATGTGGAGATAATATGAAAAAAAGTTTATTTGTGTTAATAATTGTGTTTTTAATTACAGCGATGTTTCCGTCTTGTAAAACATTAAGCGATATTTCCATTAACAGCCAGAGGGGTCAACTGGAAGAAAATATTGCAAAAGTTGAAGCAGCGATTGTTCCGTTCGAAGCCGCCAGTATATCCGGTGTGCGTCCAAGCCAAGCCGATATTACCGGCGCACGGCAGATAATTACCGATATGGAAAAAGAAGCCGCAGCGGATGCCGACTATTCCGCCAAACTTACTGCATGGCTGGGCAGGCTTGAACTTTTAGCAGGACGATACAGCGAAGCCCAGCGATTACACAGGCAGTCAAATACTGTTTCGTCCGGCAATGTTCCGGCTATTGTTTTGGGAATTCGGATGGAAGGAGACCCTGCAAAAAGACTGGAAATTATAGACAGAGAATTAATGGCTGCCGGCGTTCATGCCGTTGGAGCCGGTGAGTTAAATATAGAAAGAGCCCGCACGCTTCTGGATTTAAGCCGGTTTTCCGAAGCCGCCGGCGCATTTGATATTGCTTTTGCTTCCAAGATAAACCCCGTTTACAGAGAAAGTTATTCTACATACAGAGCCCGTGCATGGGAGCTTCGCAATGCCACAGGAATTGCGGTCGGAACTTTTGGATTTCTTATTCAGGATACTCTTAGCTGGAATGACTGTATAACCATTATAAAGAACGAGACTCAACTTTTACGATTTATGACAGGCGGCAGAAATGTTACAGAAGCTGATCTGTTTAACCGTTTACTGGATCGTGCTTTTATTCCGTTTACCCAGGATATTACCATAACAAACTGGCCAATGACAAAACCAAACATTACAGAAACAGTTACTCGTGCCGGAGCCGCTTATCTAATTTGGCACTTATTTGCAGAAGCCCGCGCGGATCGCGGAATGTTATCCCGTTACTCGGCCCGCTATGCAAGAGGAACAGACCCGCGCAGTCCAATCGCAGATGTGCCGGTTCTTTCTCCTTATTTTGATGCAATACTGGGCTGTGTAGAAAGAGAGTTCCTGTCACTTCCCGACGGCCGCAACTTTAGACCTGCCCAACCCATCCGCGGTGCAGAGTTGCTGACCATTTTAAAAAAGATAGAGGGTTAGGGCTATACAGAAAAACTACCCGCTCTTCTTAAACGCAATCCCTTTCCCGTCGGAATCTGCGGCAACGGTGTCACCTTCCTTTACCTTCCCTGCAATTATTAATTTGGCAAGCGGGTTTTCCAATTCGCTCTGGACTGTGCGTTTTAACGGGCGTGCGCCAAACATAGGGTCGTAACCCCGCTCTGCAAGCAGCTCCTTCGCTTTGTCCGTAAGTTTTAGCGTAATTTTGCGTTCCAGCAAACGCTCTTTTAACAGCGCTAACTGAATATCCACGATTTTTGCAATTTCGCTTTTTTCCAATCTGTTAAAAACAACAGTCTCGTCGATACGGTTTAAGAACTCCGGTCTAAAACTTTGTTTTAACAATTCCATAAGCGAGTCGCGGATTGCCTGAGGATCTTTTGCCTCCAGAATTAAGTCCGATCCAAGATTGCTTGTCATAATGATAATGACATTTTTAAAATCGATAACTCTTCCCTGTCCGTCCGTCAATCGCCCGTCATCGAGTATTTGCAAGAAGACATTGAATACTTCGGGGTGCGCTTTTTCGATCTCGTCAAAAAGAATTACGCTGTACGGTCTCCTGCGGATTGCCTCCGTTAATTGACCTCCCTGCTCATATCCTACATATCCCGGCGGCGCGCCAATCAGCCGGCTGACAGAGTGTTTTTCTCCGTACTCGCTCATGTCAATTCGTGTAAGGGCTTTATCGTCATTAAACAAAAAGTCTGCCAGTGTTTTTGCAAGCTCGGTTTTGCCTACGCCTGTCGGTCCAAGAAAAAGGAAAGACCCCAGCGGGCGCGCCGCATCCGACAACCCCGCCTTGTTACGGCGAATTGCATCGGCGACTGCGGCAAGGGCATTGTCCTGCCCGACAACCCGTTTTTCCAAAACTTTTTCCAGTTCCAGAAATTTTTGCAATTCGCCCGACATCATTTTGGAGACAGGTATCCCTGTCCATGCAGAGACAACTCCTGCAATATCCTCTTCGCTGACTTCTTCGCGCAATAAGGCATTGTTCCCCTGCTTACTTTCCATATTATCTGTCAGGGCGGCAAGCTGCCTTTCTGCTTCGGGGATTCTGCCGTGTTTTACTTCCGCCGCTTTGGAAAGATCGCCTTCCCGTACATACCGGTTTTCCTCGATCTTTAATTCTTCTATCTGTTGTTTTATGGTGCGGATTTTCTGAATATCGATTTTTTCGCTTTCCCAGCGAGCCTTCATTGCATCGCGTTCGGCGGTTAAGTCGGCTATTTCCTTTTCCAGTTTTGTCAGGCGTTCTTTTGATGCAGGGTCGCTTTCCTGTGACAATGCCTGTTTTTCTATGGAAAGCTGTAACAGTTTGCGCTCCAGTTTATCCAGCTCTGTCGGGCGGCTGTCCAATTCCATTTTAAGGCGGCTTGCGGCTTCATCGACAAGATCAATTGCCTTATCGGGAAGAAAGCGGCTTGTGATGTATCGATTCGATAATGATGCCGCCGACACAAGAGCCTCGTCTTTAATGCGTACACCATGATGTATTTCGTAGCGTTCTTTTAACCCGCGTAAAATTGCAATCGTATCCTCGACAGAAGGTTCTGCCGTGTAAACCTGCTGAAAGCGCCGTTCAAGCGCCGCATCTTTTTCTATGTGCTTGCGGTATTCGTCTAGAGTAGTAGCGCCAATACAACGAAGCTCTCCGCGGGCAAGCGCAGGTTTAAGAAGATTGGAAGCGTCTGTCGCGCCTTCGGCAGCGCCTGCGCCCACAAGCGTATGAAGCTCGTCAATAAAAAGAATGATTCTGCCGTCGGCTGTCTGCACTTCGTGTATAACAGCTTTCAGGCGTTCTTCAAACTCGCCGCGAAATTTTGCGCCCGCAACAAGCGCGCCTAAATCCAAAACAAGAAGTTTTTTGCCTTTAAGCCCTTCGGGTACATCGCCTTCGACAATACGGCGCGCAAGCCCCTCTACAATAGCAGTCTTGCCAACGCCCGGCTCGCCAATTAATACGGGGTTATTTTTTGTGCGCCGTGACAACACCTGCATACAGCGGCGGATTTCTTCGTCACGGCCGATAACGGGATCAAGCTTTTCCTGTTTGGCAAGAGCGGTTAAATCGCGGCAATATTTTTCCAGCACCTGATATTTTTCTTCGGGGTTTTGGTCGGTTACACGAGTGTTACCCCTTACCTGTTTGAGTGCGCCAAGAATCATATTTTTGGGAACACCTGCATTTAACAACAAATTCGTCGCCTTGCCTTCCCCCGCCGCAATTGCGATAAGAATATGCTCGGTGGAAACAAAATCGTCTTTAAGCGCGGCTGCTTCTCCTTCGGCTTTAGCAAGTATTTTGGAGAGCGCCGGAGAGAAAACCACCTGTGCAGCATCGCCATAAATTTTTGAAGATTGATTAACCAGAGCCTGCACATTGGAAGCAAGCTTGTTTACATCGCCCCCGATTTTTTCGATAATGGGCGCGACAATCCCGTTTTCCTGCTGAAGCAGAGCAAGCAAAAGGTGTTCAGTCTCGACCTGGGCATGGTCGTTTTTCTGCGCATTGGAAAGAGCCTCGTGCAGAGCCTCCTGCGCCTTTATGGTGAGTTTTTCCGTATCCATGGTTATAATATAGGAAAGTTTAGCAATAAAGTCCAGTTTGTTAAGTGTTTTATTGACCTTTTTATAATAATATCCATAATTAATGTATGAAGCTCATTAGAGACAAATATATAAGCATATTACTTGTTTTTGATATAATCTTAATGTCTGTGTTTATTTTACTAAGTTTATTATCTCATCTTGTTGCAGTTTTAATTCCTGCTGCTTTTCATACTTTTTATTTTGGTTTTTTTTCTTGGGTTTTTTATTATTATTTTTATATATTTACTATAGAATGTTTTATCAAATTAATAGTTGTGGCAATAATAATAGTACAAAGGGGTATAAAAACAAAATTGCATTTTAATAATGTGTTTCAATTAATTATCTCCATACTTCAAATATATTACTTTTATTATCTATATCTATTATATAAAAGTTCAAATTATAACTTTGATAAACTTTATTTTACAGATGCTGGAATACCTTCATTAATTATGGCATTTGGTTTATTATTGTTTCTAATATATTTTATAAATCGATATAAAAATAAAATTTTAAAAGTAATGTATATTATTGTATCGCCAATAACTTCATTATTATTAATATTTGAAATATGGAGACTGAATAAATTGTAATTATGCGGGGTTTCTTCAGACTCCCCTTTAGAAGCGTAGGTTTATTTGACCAATTGAAACTTAACAAGAAATCAGATATAATTAATACATGAAAAAGACAGGTTTAATTATTACCGCGGTTTTTCTTGTTACCGCTTGCACATACAAGAACCCAAGTATTACCATAACGGTAGATACCAGCACAAAATACCAGTATGTACGGGGATTTGGAGCAATGGATGTCGGCTGGGGGAACTTTCCCCTGACAACGCCGGAAGATATCGAGCTAATGTTTGATCCCGAATCGGGGCTTGGACTGAATATTCTGCGTATAATGATAATGCCGCATAATACCGATATCGACTTGACAATGGAGCAGGTCGTAAGCCGTGCAAGACCGCATTATTACGAAAATGTAAAAATTGTAAACAATTACGGCGGCTATGTTTTAGCATCCCCGTGGAGCCCTCCCAAAGAATGGAAAAACAATAACAATACAAAAGGAGACGGCAAATTGCTGCCGGAATTTTATAAAGATTATGCCAATTACCTAAAAGCCTTTGCGCGCAATATGTACGAAAATGGCGCTCCAATTTACGCAATATCAATTCAGAACGAACCGGATTATAAAGTAGACTATGACGGCTGTTTATGGACAGGCGAAGAAATGAGGGATTTCTTTAAATTAACAGGACGCTTTACAGAAGGTGTCCCCGGCTTTGGCGGCGGTAAAGAAATGCCCTTCGTTCTTACAATGAACGGAGAAGCATACAGCCATCCAAATATTAATAATGCCGCGCTTGACGATCCGGAATCCAGAAAGGTAATCGACATAATCGGCCGCCATACTTACGGAGGCAGACAAGTCCGCTATATCAATGCCCTTGATCATCCGACAGATCCAAAAGAAGTGTGGATGACAGAACATAATATCAACAGCGGGAAGGAGTCTCTTTATGCCTTTGATTCTACCTGGAACTTTGTATGGAAACTTTTAAACGACATTGATTTAAGTATTCGCTTAAACGACGAAAATACTTTTATTTGGTGGGCGGGTAAACGATTCTACAGTTTTATTGGCGATGGTCAATACAATACTGCCGCAGGTAAAATTATGCCGCGCGGTTATGCAATTTCCCACTACGCCAGATTTGCAAATGAAACATGGCGGGTTGCCGTTGATGTTCAAAACACATCGGCAAACGAAGAAAATATGTCAAACCGGAAAGTTATTAACAATTCTTCTTTTAATATAGACAGCACTGCGGCAAAAGCAACGGCATTTGTATCTCCGGACAGAAACACAATCAGCCTTGTGTTTTTTAATCCAACGGCAATTACAGGCGAAGGCGGTGTAGACATGGGAACCATAAAAATCCAACTGCCGGAAGATTTCGAAATACGGGAAGCGGCAGCCATGAGGTCAAAAGAAGGCAAGTATGCCCAATGGGAAAAGGTAAAAATAACCGGAAAAAATACTGCCCTGGTTAATCTTCCGCGCGGGAATATTTTATCGGTCAGGTTTACGCAATAGGAATAAAAGATAAATAAAACAAATAGTCCGATAATTTGTTTAAATAATCGGCGGCATGGCTGCATAGCGGAGTTTGTTCGCTTACTGCGGCATAATACCGCTCCGCCTTTCTGGCAGTTGTTCTTGCAATATGTATAAATGCTTCTGTTTCGTTTTTTCCGGGCAGGATAAAATTATATTCTATGGGAAACAGTTTTTTTAATGCATCAATTTCATTTTCCAGTTTTGCCGTTTTGCTGTCAGAAAAAAAATAGCTTTCGTTAGAAACATCAGACACATGCGACATCAATTTCATAAGATTTTTTTGTATATTTTCTAAAAAATTTTTATTTTTTTCGTCCGGCAATTTTACCTTAACAAGCCCCAAATGGGCGTTTAATTCGTCCAGTGTACCCAGAAGATGAATTTGCAATGTATTTTTTAATAACTTGCCGCCGTTTAAATTAGAGGTTTCCATACCATAATCCTATATTGACACAATACAACAATTTAATAGATACTTCTATAGGAGCAGGTTATGAAGGACAGATTACTGGATTTAATGAAGGCCGATAATATCGACTTTGTTCTTCTTAAAGAATTGCTCCCCTGGATGAATACTGTCGATATAGCTGAAATATTCAGCGAACTAGACAAAGAAAAACATGTACAGCTTTTTAGACTGCTTTCCAAAAGCCTTGCCTCCGATGTATTTTCGTTCCTTGCTCCGGACGAACAACAGCAAATTATAGAAGTATTATCCGACAGAGAAATCGGCGAAATTATTAATAATCTCTTCGCCGACGACGCGGCTGACTTTATAGAAGAAATGCCGGCAGATGTCGTAAAGCGTGTACTGCAGACTGCTACTCCGGAAAAGCGGGCGATTATTAATCAACTTTTAAAATATCCCGAAGATTCTGCCGGAAGTATTATGACCACAGAATATGTGGATTTACATGAAGAAACCACAGTAGCAGAAGCGTTTAACGAAATTAGAAAAACCGGAGTAAACAAAGAGACAATTTATACCTGTTATGTTATCAGGCAAGACCGGCTTCTTGTGGGCACTATCACTGTAAAGAAAATGCTTTTAGCCCAATCGAATCAGCAGATTGGAAATATCATGGACAGCCAGACTATTTTTGCCAACACCTCCGATGACAGGGAAACAATAGCCGGAATGTTTAAAAAATACGGGTTAATGACCATGCCCGTTGTAGATAACGAACAGCGCCTTGTCGGGATTATTACTGTAGACGATATTGTCCAGGTAATAGAAGAAGAAACAACAGAAGATATAGAAATAATGCACGCTCTTGCTCCATCCGACGATCCATATCTAAAAACAGGTATTATGCAGCTTGCAAGAAACCGCATTATTTGGCTTATGGTGCTTATGCTTTCTGCAACAATTACAGGGATAATTATTTCCGAATTTGAAAACGCAATAGCTGTACTTCCGGTATTGGTTGCTTTTATTCCAATGTTGATGGGTACAGGCGGAAATGCGGGCTGTCAATCTTCTACATTGATTATTCGTGGTATGGCAATAGGCGAAATAAAATTAAAAGATGCAATGCGTGTGTTATGGCGGGAAATTCGGGTTGCATCATTATGCGGTCTTGGGCTTTGTGCCATAAATGTTTTTCGCATTTATTTAATGGGCAACAAAAGCGGCCAGGGCATTGTAATTGCAGTTGTTGTAAGTATTACTTTATTTGTAACTTTATTAATTTCAAAATGTATTGGCGCTCTCTTGCCCATGCTGGCAAAGAAGATTAAATTAGACCCTGCTGTTATGGCAGCGCCACTATTAACCACAATTGTCGATGCTGTTTCCCTTATTGTTTATTTTTCCGTAGCAAAATTATTTCTTAAGATTTAACAAATAACTTATTTGCCAACAACAGGAATTTATAATATATATAGGGGAATACTCTAAAAAACCTTATGGGATTTTGGAAACAGAACCCTACCCATTCAAGCCCGGCATTAAAGGTTCTGGTGGAAGGATGCTTTTTCTTTTCCGCAAAAACATCAAAAATATCGCTGCACCATAACCGCATGCCTTTTTGTCCAATGGCAACATGATTTCTAGCTATCCACTTTTCTTTGCCGCTGACCCCTTTGCCAACCAAAAGCAGCGATGGAGATGCTTTTTTAATAGCTTTTATAATGATAGCTTCTTCGTGCCGCTTAAAATTACCGTGACATCTTCCGACAATGCGCAGTCTTGGAAAAGTTTGCCGTATGTTTTTTTCCGCAATATTCAGTATTTTCTTTTTTCCGCCAAGAAGAAATGTGGAAAATTCCCGCTTTTCCAAAATTGTCAGTATGCTGATAATAAAATCGAACGGCATATAACGGTATGCTTTTTTTCCTGTAAGAAATTTAAGTCCGCTAGTTATACTTTTGGAAATTGGTATAACCAAAGATGCTCTTGTAATATAAGAACGGTATTCGCCGCTTCTTCTTGCCCGGAGCAAATCCCAAAGAGACAAAAGAACAATATTGTGTTCCTTGTCTTCTTTTAACATATTATAAACTACATCTCCAAGGTCTTCCGGTGCAATAATATCTATAGGGACATTTAAAAATTTAACGCGTTGTTTTTTTTCTGTTACTTCAACTGCCACGAATTTTTCTCCAGCAATATAATTTTAACCGCCGCTGCACAATAAAGAGCGGCAGTTTCTGTTCTTAAAATTGTATCCCCAATAGTAAACGGCTTAAAACCATTTTCCATAAAAAGGGCTACTTCCGTATCTGAAAAACCGCCTTCCGGTCCAATAACCAGCACAGGCGATGCTGCTTCTATACTATCAAGATACCCATGAAGCGAAATTTGTTCAAGCCCCCTATGATGAAACAACAATCCGGTTACGCCGTTACAACAAGCAGTTAAGGTTTTCCAATATTCTAAAAGTTCATTCATGGTTAAAGGCTGCTTAATAACAGTTGCTGTTTTAGAACCGCTTTGCTGGAGCGCTTCTTTAATAATTCGTTCCCAACGGGAAAATTTTGCAAGACCCACATTCTTTTTTGCAACAGAAAATTCCGAAACAAACGGAACAATTTCCGCTATTCCGGTTTCTGCTGCCTGCCGTACAATTAAATCCATCTTGTCGCCTTTGGGGAGTGCCTGAAACAAAATTAAACGGGCAGATAATTGTCCGGCACAAACTTTTGCTCCGGGCGAACTTTCTTCGCAGAAAGTATTTTCGGTTTTGACTGTTAATACGCTTTTACCGATAGATGTAATTTGTACAACTGTTTCTGTGCCGTCCGGCAGAAGAGCGGGAAAATACTCGCCTACAGCTAACCGCCGCACACGAGTTAAATAATGAAAATCCTTGCCGTTTAACTGAAGAGTTCCATTATTATCCGGCGTTTTAGATAAAACAAATTGTTTCATTTACTGATACATAATTATAAGAGGTCTGGGGTTTAATTCATAGACATCTTGCGGCGACATTATTGGATTATCAAAACCTGCGCCTGGAATTCCAAGATTATAAAACAGCTTAAAACCTTTAAGCGGCATATTGTTAAATTGTGCAACGAAGTCATAAGTGCCGCGTTTCATTTCCGGGTCTCCAATTCCATCCATGCAGTGAATAAATCTTACCCTGTTAAAATCGGTTCTTACCTGAGAAGCGTTCCTAACCATTATAGAATTAAATTGATGAATTACAAGCATTCGTTCGCCGGGAATATTATTTGCAATCATGTAGTTTTCCATTATCTGCTGCGCACGATTTAATTCGTCCGCCGTAACCTGACCAAGCACCTGCATTGGACGGGTAGTGCGCCATTCAGGATCCAGAGCAAGGTGTACATTAGGATAACGCAGATACGGTAAAATTTGATGAAGAGCCGACTGCCTGCCATGAGCAGGTTCTATAGGATGATACTTTCCAATTTGATGATCGACAAAAACCAATATATCGTTCTTCATGCCGTATTCGATATAGGGCATTAGCATCGAATCTCTCATTATTCCAATTTCGCCTTCCGGCCAGACAGTTCCATAAATAAGATAAAACGCCTTTTTAATTTTTTTCCCGCCTGTCGCTTCATAAACTTTGGCAAGCTCTGTAAGCATTTGATCTATTTCTTCGATTGTATGGCGGCCTAAAATTCCCATATTACGGGAGCCAGGGTGTCCATAGTACGCAAGAATATCATAATTTAACAGCATGGAAATTTGATACGATGTTCTTCGTTCGATAGCTGTCTGTTCTTCTCTGGTATTAACCCAGTACGGACGGGAAGCCTCTACTCTTCTCGAGTTCGTGATTGTTTCTGTAAATAACATATGGGGAAAAATAGGCGCGTTTCTGTTAAGAATATCAACATCCGGTGTAAAAGTGGCATGAGCCTGAGCGCTTGCACACAAAATAAGCATTAATGCGAATGCAAAAACTAGAAAAGATTTTTTCATATAAATTAATTTTCGGCTTAAAAAGGCGTTTTCTACAGCCAAAGATGAATTTTATGCAGCTTCGAACACATTAACCGGATTCCAAACACTAAAAGTAAAATACCCAAAACAGGTCCTGCCCAGTTATCGACGCCAAGCAGTATATTTCTGCCGGCAAGGGCAATTGCCGCGCCAATCCCTACATAATAGTATTCCTTGGATCTTCGCTTATTGGCTGCGACAAAAAAGCTTATTACAATGCCAAAAAGTACGATAACCCCTATCATTAAAAACATTGATGTATTGCCCGATGCAAATGTAAAGCAGGTATCCCATGTTTGAGCGTCTATGGGAACACCCAGAGAGATAACAAGAGAGGGGACCAATAAAAATAAAACAACATTGCGGGTTCTTTGAATTTCCAAACCTGAAGCACACACACTTGCCGCAAATAGGGAAAAAATACTGAAATACCGGGCAAAAAGCAAAGCCCGTGCCGCAGTTACAAGATAAAACAGAGGAAAAATATATTTTATATGTAAAGGTACAATAAGGCGGATAACCTCGAAAGACAGCGAAAAGGCAAAAAACGAAATATACAGGATTTCGGGGGCAGAAGTTCTTTCAAAAAAGGAATGTATAAAAATCATCGATACTAAGGAAAATAAAACCGCTAAAACAATCGAGGTATGAACAGCTAAATAATCGGTTTTTAAGAACCATCCGGCAATAAGCTGAAAAACATACGCAGGCCGGCGGGGATTTTCCTCCATTGCGGAGTATACCGGTATGGAAAAAATGGAAACGGCAGTTATTAATAAGACTATAATGGCGCAAAAAACCATTCCTATCTTAAAAAAGGTATTTCGTTCAGAAAGAGTCATGGTCAATAATAACATAAAATTTGGGGTATTGTCACCTTTTACTTTCTCAAGACTTATGATATAATACCGATAATGGGAGAGGGGAACTACATGTTTTTGAAAAAAGCGTTTTTAACAGTTTTGATACTTTTTTTCACTTGCTTTTCCGCTTTGTGGGCAGGGGACTCGGCTGTTTTTGTCGACCTGGGATTCTCCCCTGACGGCAGGACATATATGTTTGGTCAGTATGGCGTGCTATCGCCATCATTAAGACCTTGGGCAGACATCTTTATTGTGGATATGGCAAGCAACAATTTTGTCCCAAACGGGAGAATTACCCATACACAAAACGAACCAATAAAAGCAGGGCAAGACGGCTCCGGTATTCTGCATCAGCTTCTTGCAAATAATAGCAGCATTGTTAACAGGTATAATATAAACTTCCAAAATCAGGGGCTGCCCCTTTATATTTCCAGGGACGAAAATCCTCCCCTGCGAGGAGAAACCATCGATTTCCGCGATTTTGTTTCCGGAAAAAGCTATAAAGCCCAGCTAGTGCCAACCATAACCGGTACTGGAGTAAATACCCGCTCGCAATTCCATATTAACCTGGAGGTCCGGCAGCCAACAGGTCAAACAAGGAATTATACCGTTGGAACTCCGCATTTTACCAGGCAAAGGATAATGTCCTACAATATAAAAAGGGTTATTATCGATTCTACGGGAAATTCCCTTATTTTTGTGATAGAAATGAGGCGCGCAGCCGATAATGGACATGATATCCGCTATATGGTAGAAGCTGTCCGGCTCTAAACTTATTATAAATCGCTCTTGACTATTTATCGATCATCTTCTACTATATAATTATGGCAGAAACACTGTTTCTTAATGATGCAAATTTCGATCTATACCGTGATTTTATATACGCAGAAAGCGGCATCACATTCACTTCTACCAACCGCTCAATTTTGGAAAGCCGTTTAAAGGAACGCCTACGGGACAAGCCCGAGGTGACTGTATCCAGCTACTTAAATAAGATTAAAACAGATAAAGAAGAACTTAAAGGCTTTTTAGATTCCATAACAACCAACCTTACCCGCTTTTTCAGAAACGAGGCTCATTTTCATGCACTGGAAAAGCATGTAATTCCGGAAATAATGAAAATTAAAAAAATCCCCGGAGCCATTAGAATTTGGAGTGCCGGCTGTTCAACGGGCGAAGAACCCTATACCATAGCCATGCTTCTTAGCGAAATTTTACCCTCGGCATGGAGCTACGAAATTCTTGCCAGCGATCTTTCGCTTAAATGTCTTATGGCTGCAAAAGAGGGCTTTTATTCGGATTCCAGAATTGTAGGAATCCCCGATAATTATCTGACAAAATATTTTACCAAAGTAGATGGCGGATACAAAGTAAGCGCAGATCTTCAAGCAAAAATAAAGTTTGACTATCACAACCTAAAAAACGAATCCGGGCAAAGAAACTTTGATATTGTCTTCTGCCGGAATGTTATTATTTATTTTGATGATGCAGCACAGAATGCGGTAATAAACCGTTTTTGGGATTCTATGGCATCAAAATCATTCTTGTTTATTGGTCATTCCGAATCTTTGTTTGGAATGGATACTAAATTCGAATTCCTAAAAACCGAATGGGCAACATTGTACAGGAAATATATCTAGGAGATTCCCGTGGCAGATGAAATTCAAGTATTGGTTGTAGACGATTCAGCATTAATGCGCAATTTAATAAGCCACATGGTAGACGAAACTCCGGGTCTTAAAGTTGCCGATAAAGCAATGAATGGTCAGTTTGCCCTGCAAAAAATTCCCCGCGTTAATCCCGATGTTATCTGCCTGGACCTTGAAATGCCGGAAATGAACGGTATTGAATTTTTACAGGAACGAAAAAAACTCGGTATAAATATCCCCGTTGTTATCCTTTCTTCCATTGCCGCCAAAGGCGCGGAAATTACAATGGAAGCGCTTTCTCTTGGAGCAAGCGACTTTGTTCAAAAGCCGTCGGGTTCCATCTCCGAAGATATTCATGTAGTTAAAGATACATTGGTAAAAATGCTGCTTGGTTATGGCGGCGCTTATCGCAGACAACAGGGTAAAAAAGTTCTTGCCCCGGAAGAATATAGAGAAAAAAATATCGACAAAAAAGCTTCTTCCTTGTCCAGCGATATTGCGGCTCATCTTCAACATTTATGCTCCACAAAAGTTGTCGAGCCCGCGCCTCCGCCGCCGCGAATAAGAAATCCGGCAAATACGGAAATTATTGCGATTGGTATAAGTACGGGCGGCCCTGATGCTTTGCGTGTTGTGTTTTCCCAAATAGACCCTGATCTGCTTGTTCCCATTGTAGTTGTACAGCATATGCCGCAGGGCTTTACAAACGAATTTGCAAGAAGTCTGGATCGTAATTGTCCGTTGGAAGTAAAAGAAGCAGAAGACGGAGACCCAATTAAACCCGGCAGAATCTTAATAGCGCAGGGAAACAAACACCTGGAAATAGAAAAAAAGGGCCATGTCTCTGTTGCCCGTCTTTCAAATGCTCCTTTAGTTTCAGGTCATAGACCGTCGGCGGATGTTCTTTTTGCTTCGGTAGCAATGGCGTACCAGAACCGCGTACTGGGAGTAATTATGACAGGCATGGGCAAAGATGGCGCAATGCATCTGGGGACAATTTACAAAGAAGGCGGAATGACTCTTGGTCAGGACGAACCCAGCTCGATCGTTTACGGAATGCCGCGTGTTGCCCACGAAATGGGTCATGTTATGGAGCAGGTACCCCTTAGCAAGATGGCGCGCCGTATTTGCGAAGTTGCAAAAACCAACCGAAAATAACAGCCGTTTTTATATTTCCCTAATTCTGAATATTTCGCTTATTGTGTTTTTTAGTAATGTCATTTCTAAGGGTTTTGTAATGTAATCGACCGCTCCAAGAGTCCGCGCTCTTTCTTTTTCTTCTTCGCCATCCATAGATGTTAAAAATAAAATTGGAGTATCTTTAAAGGCAGTTATTCCTTTTATTTTTTTGAATACTTCCCACCCATCCATTTTTGGCATTACTATATCCAGCATTATTAAGTCGGGAACAAAGTCTTTATTACGCAGGCATTTTAAGGCCTCATCCCCTGATTTTGCCTTATATATATCATATTCGTCTTTTAGGCATAATTCGGCTGTTATTAGATGTATTTCATCATCATCAACCAAGAGTATTTTTTTCCTCTTTTTCTTCTCTTTGGACATAGTAATATAATAGTGCAATTCTAAAAAAATATCAATGCTATTTATAAGCAAAAATCCATGCAATTTGACACATAAACTGCCAAATTTACACAAAAACGCATATTGTGTTATTAATGGGTATGGTATAAAATTACCATCATGAATACACAAGGAATCAAAAAAGCGTCTCTTGTTTTTAAGTTAACAGGTCTTGCTTTTATAGGAGTCCTAATTATTATCTCCCTTGTATGCTTTGTTTTTATTACTGCCTTGCGTTCAGCATCATATAGGGAAGTTCAGAACTTTATTACCGAAACCACAACACATATTCGAGACAATGCTGAAGCCCAGCTTAAAGAAAGAGCCAATCTCCTTTTTTATACGGGTTTGGGGGCGCTTCCAATGATGGCGGCGGAGAATGTCAACGAGAGACAGCTGGAAGCCTACTTTAAATATATGTCAGAAACAATGGAAGATGTACAACTGCTGTTTGCATGCAGCCCCGGTCTTTGGAATGCGCCGGGCGGTTTTATTGCCTTTGGTGACGGGTGGAGACCCCCGGGGGATTACGATAACCGGATACGAGGCTGGTGGGCTGATGCAATGGCAGCCAATGGCAAAGTGGCATTTACCGACCCATATATAGATATGATTACAAGCGAACTTGTGGTAACCATGTCTCAGTTAATATATGACGACAACCGCAATCCTGTCGCTGTAATAGGCGAGGATATTTCAATGGCAAAGCTGGATGAAATTGCAAACGAGCTTATTACCATGCAAGGTATGCGCAGTTTTTTTCTTCATAAATCCGGTAAATACATAACGAATCCGGCTGTTAATCTTATTATGGAAGAAGATTTTTTTAATGATTTTGGGCTGGATGATGTACGCAGCCAAGTTTTGGGACGCTCCTTTTACAGAACAGTAGGAGGATTGATTGTTTGCTCCGAACCCCTCTCTATGGTGGAGTGGACATTGGTTTCGATAATTCCCACCGTTTATGTTTTTGCAGAGGCAAACAGGACTATGTTAAGAGCCGTAATTATTGCGGCAATTTTTCTTCTTGTTTTACTAATAACACTTTTTATTATGATACGAACAATTATTAAACCTGTTGTAGTAATGACGGGTCAGTTAAAAGATATTTCTGAAGGAGAGGGAGATTTAACCTATGTTGTTGATATTAAATCCAATGACGAGATAGGCAGCCTTGCTCATTACTTTAATCAGACCCTTGAAAAAATTAAGATACTTGTTTTGAACATTAGAAATGAAGCTACCATGCTTTCAAAAATAGGTACAGACCTTGCCGGTGACATGACTAATACTGCCTCGGCAATGAACGAGATAACCGCCAATATTCAAAGTATAAAGACAAGGATGCTAAACCAGAGTGCCAGCGTTACCGAAACCAATGCTACAATGGAACAGATTACTGTTAATATAAACAAGCTTAACAGTCATGTGGAGAAACAGACAACCAGCGTTGCCCAATCTTCATCGGCTATCGAACAAATGCTTGCCAATATTAATTCGGTAACCCAGACTCTTACTAAAAATGCGGAAAATGTTAACGAGCTTACCAATGCATCCGAAGTAGGCAGAGCCGGACTTCAGGATGTGGCTTCGGATATTCAGGAAATTGCCAGGGAATCTGAGGGGCTTTTGGAAATTAACTCGGTAATGGAAAATATTGCCAGTCAGACTAACCTTCTTTCGATGAACGCCGCTATCGAAGCTGCTCATGCAGGAGAAGCGGGTAAAGGCTTTTCGGTTGTTGCCGAGGAGATACGCAAGTTGGCTGAAAGTTCCGGCGAGCAGTCAAAAACTATCAGTACAGTACTTAAAAAGATAAAGACCTCGATCGATAAGATTACCGAATCGACTGACAATGTACTTAAAAGATTCGAGGCTATCGAATCCAGTATTAAAACTGTAGTTTTGCAGGAAGAAAATGTTCTTAATGCGATGGAAGAGCAAAGTCAGGGCAGCAAGCAGATTCTGGAAGCAATTGGTCTTGTAAACGAAACAACTCAACTTGTTAAAGGCGTGTCGCTGGAAATGCTCGAAGGCGCCAATGAAGTAATTCGTGAAGCCGACAGCTTGGAAAAAGCGACTCAGGAAATAACCGGAGGTGTAAACGAAATGGCATCCGGAGCAGATCGAGTTAATGTTGCAATTAACCATGTTAATGATTTAAGTATAGAGAATCAAAAATACATTGGACTTTTGTCTAAAGAAGTATCGCGGTTTAAGGTAGAATAACTCTGGCACGAACAAAATCCTTACTTAAAAAGTTTTATTAGTTTTAGGATAGTTTTGCATTGTTCAGCGTTCAGCGTTTTAATCCAATCCGATATTTCCTGAGCTTCTCTGCTTGATTTAATTTGCGGTTGATTCGCATTTTCGCCAATAACCAGATATTCGACCGAAACTTGCAGGGCTTGGGCTATTTTAATAGCGGCATCGACAGAAGGAATCGTTGCCCTTGAACCCAGATAACAATCCAGCGTAGCAACAGGAATACCCGTTTTTACACTCAATTCCTTAATAGTAATTCCCTGATAATTCAGCTCTATTCTAAGATTTTCCCTTAAATTATTTTCCATATTACTTAAGAAAATTATAGTGAAATATCAAAGAAATACGATTAATAATACATGATTTATCATATATTTTTTATTATGGTCAATGATATTTCATTGATATATCGAATTTAAACCTATATTATTGTCTAGGTTACCCATTTTTTCGCTTAATTCTTTTGACAAACCATGATATATCATATATTGTTCTATGATATAGCCAATGAAATATCATTGTTTATAATCAATTTCTATAGAATTTAAGGAGATTTCTTATGAAAAAAACAATTAAGATTCTAGCGATGGCCGCTCTTATTGCGGTAGTTGGACTTACAATTTCCTGTCCGGAAGAAGAGGACACCGACAGTGTAAATGTAACATTTAGCAGTTTAGCCGCAGACGGCAATGCCGCACAGACTACTACGGCATTAACCCTGACCTTTAGTGACACAATCACCGGTCTTGCTGTCAGTGACATTACCCTAAGCGGCGTAAATGGCGTAGACAAGGGGGCTCTAAGCAACGATGGGTCAGAATACACCCTGTTAATTACGCCCACCCAGCTTGGCGGAGAATTAACTGTAACGGTAGCAAAAACAGGCTATACCATTGCAAATTCGTCCAAAAAGGTAAACATTTATTACTACAATGCCGGCAACCCATCAAGAACATTGCAAACAGTAACCGCCAACGGCAATGCTTCTATAACTACTACAGAATTAACCTTAACCTTTAACGAAGCAATCGCCGGACTTACCGCTGCCGATATTGCTCTGAGCGGTGTAAGCGCAACCAAGGGAACTTTAAGCGGTGCAGGACCAGCCTACACCCTATCAATATCCGGCATTACCGCTTCCGGAGAACTGAATGTAACAGTTGCAAAAGCAGGCTTTAACATCAGCGGTTCGCCCAAACCGGTAAATATTTTCTATGCCGGCAGCGCCCCTTCTTTCCCCGAAGGTCTTGGCAGCGGTCTTTCGGTACACTGGTACAATCAGGCGACCGGCGCACTAGAACCGTATACAAACGGAGCTTCAGCTATGTTCTCGGAAATAATCTCACAAGGAGGCTTTGGATTTAAAACCTGGTATTATGATCCCATCTTACAAGAGAGTGTAGAACTCTTCCAATTAGGTGCAAATATTGTCGATGGAAAGCTGATTTATGAAGCTCCCAATCAAGTCCCTGTTAAAGACTTAGGCGATGTAAATGACGGTATTACTCCTACCAGCGGTACTTCGCCAAAAGGGGCAGGTATAGCAATGTTTGCTCATGTATGGTCTTCTTCTGGATCCGATCTTGAATTCGATGTATTCCTCCTTGCCAACAAAAATAACCTTAGCGAGGTTGTCGGATTTATATATGCAACCCAGAATACATCGATCACAGGTATTGACGGAATATATTGGGAAAACATTCCTCTAAAGCAAGGATGGAACGCAGTTAAAGTCGATTTAGACCGGTACACTGTAAACAGCTTTAGCGGTAGTTTGGATAATTATGCATGGGTTGCCAACTTAGAGAATATAGGTATGGGTGAAGACGGCGGTGGTCCGAGCGAGGCTATTCCTTTCTCGAAGGTCAGCGGAACCATAGACCCCATTACAGTTAACGGAATTTTCCCTGCCGGCGGATATAAACTAGAAACCGATCAATGGGTGTTTGATGGACAAGAAGGAAAGCTCGAAAGAATTACATTGCTTGACCGGACTACAAGTGCGGGAAGCAATACATGGGAATATATTGTACCGTCAACCGGCGGTAACGACTTTGGTATGGGTTTTCACTTAATCCTGACAGTTTACCCGACAGTTGACAGGCTTACCTCTTTTGAATACCACCACCCCAATAAAATAAGAGAGGGAACGAAGAATCCGACAGGTAATACTACCGGCGGGGGAGACCCGATATATGAAATTACTGGTGTTAAGGTGGATGGTATGAGTATAGCCACTACGGATATAAGCATTACCGTAAGCGGAGCCGGAACAGCCAATGCCATAGTCTATGCCAATACCGAAGAATCTTACCGCATGACTATGAACACTGGCACTAGAACTTTCATGGTCCCCAACGAAATAATTTGGCCAAACAACAAAGGCGAAAACTGGATGTGGTTTACACTCGAAACAATCGGAGGACAACGCTATTCAACCAAGGGTCGTGTAAATGTAAGCTCTGGTAGTGCAACCCTTAACATTGCAAATATGTATCTGATACCGCCGCTGCCGGGACCAGGCTGGTAAAAAATCAGGCACAAAGGTTGCTCGGTACCTAAGTTATTAAGTGCTGGGCAGCCTTTTTTAGTTATGTGATAATATTATGTCCTGCGGATAGTGTATCCGCAGGATACGAAAACGCACAAAATTTTTAAGGAGATTTTTATGAGTGATGTACAAGTAAGCATAGAAGATAAAATGGCGGCAGTTTACAAGAGGATATTAACTACAGTTATTTTTATCTGCATTGGTTGGGCTGTAATTATGATTGGTACTTTGGGATTTAGAAGTCCAATAGCTATTCTTGGTTTTCTGATTGCTCCCTGGCCTATGCTTGGACGCATGTTAAAGGGCGGATTTGGCGCTATGTTTAATATGCCTGAATATGTAGTCATAACAACACACTCGGACGGCAGCAAATCGTCGGACGGCGGCGCTGAATCAAAGCTGATGAACCTTTTCTTTAAATGTATTTTGCTTGCTATAGGAGTATTCATTGGTACAATAGCAACAATCATTTATCTTGTTATCCTATTGATACAATATATTGCGCTATATGTACAGGCAAAACCAAAACCGGTCTTTTTACGAAGCGCATTTTTCTTGTTTATAGTTGCAGCGTTGG
Organism: Treponema sp.; assembly: GCA_031286205.1. Taxonomy (GTDB): domain Bacteria; phylum Spirochaetota; class Spirochaetia; order Treponematales; family Breznakiellaceae; genus WQXQ01. The sequence continues at coordinate 2,674 of JAITUR010000065.1, read as the reverse complement.
TACTGCCAGGCTCCATAATTGCCGGGGCTTTAGTATACAATGCAAAAGTTAAGATAGATGGTGCCAAATTTATAGCAGAGTATGGATATTTTATTACTGCTATTGAAAATGCTGATAAGCAGAACATAACTGCTTATACTGCTAATTTAAAAGGGCAATATAGAAGTAGTGTACTTATGACTATTCTAGATGCTGATAATCCTGATGATTATACGAAGTCAATTTCTAAATATATTTCTATAGGTGAGGCTGTGACTATAATCGCTCCTTATGATAGAGGTTCAGTTCATATAAGGCATGAAAATGATGCAGGCACTATAAGCATAAGAGATCTCTCCCTAGATCCTCCAACGCCATAATGGTGTAAATAGGGACGAGCTTTAGTTTGATTTCTTTCCGCCACACTCTAGCCCACCCGCAATGCAAGGCATTATAGGTGGGCTGGTTTATTAAGATTAGATACAATATGTTTTTAAGGGGTAAATTAGGGGCTTCAAAAACCTCTAAAAAGTGTTATTACTTCTCCAGTAAATACAAGTATTCGGTAACATGAATATCGCGATTACCTTTTTCGGCAAGATTCGCAAAATTACGGCAGCCACGAAATGTATTGTATGATGTTTCCAATACTTGTACTTTCCCAATTTTTTCTAACATACTTTTCATTTTATCAAGAGAAATAAATCCTTCTGAATTAAAAGAAATTAGAACATATTTTGCTTTAATCTTTTCTACTAATTCAGATAATGCAGAATAGGCATATTGTTTTTTGTTGTAAAGAGAACGATTCCAGTTACCAGGTATTCCGGAAACATTGCTTATATTCTCCGGGTATTTATTTTCCAGAATTAAGTTAAGCATAAAATAATTTGATCCGTAAGGGTGCTGGTTATAGGGCGGATCCAGATATGCCAAATCCACTTCCGGTATTTCATTTACAATTTTGTTTGAATCGCCATTGTATACGGTATAATTACAATTAAAATTGCTGAATACGGGAAAAGGTAAAACAATATCTCCCTTAATCCGAAAAAGAGCATCGGCATTACTGCCGCCGAATTTTCCCAAACCTGTTTTTTTGTCCTTATGAAATCCCTTAAAAACACCCGAAGTATTTGCATGAACAGATGCTTTTGCAATTAAAGGAGCAAGAAAGTATTTTTGATATTGTAATGGAACAGATTGAATGTAGCCGCGCATTGTATCTATATACATTGCATTTCTATGTGTATAAAAAACCCGTTCATCTTTTTTTATATTATTATCGTTTTTGGGAGAATATAATTTTGTAATAATTCCTTCTTTAAGTTTGTTATTCTCTATCTTTGCAATAAGTCCATTATAAATATCTTTTAATTCCGGTATATTTAATTCATTTTTATTTGATAGATAACATTCGGCTGTAACAGCGGCATATTGTTCTAAATCGTTAACTAAAAGGGTATTTGAAAACTGCTTACAATGACGCGCGACAATGCCTGAGCCCGTAAAAACATCAAAAATATTCAATTTTTCTTTATTAAGATGTTTTTGTACAATTTGAATACCTTTTGTAATAAAATCTAAAAGGGAACGCTTATTTCCAATATAAGTAATTATTTGTTCCGTCAAAAACTCTGAGTTTTCATATAAATCTTCAGGCATATCATATATTATGCTCATAATTTTATTAATGTACAGCGTCTTATTTAGAAGTTTTATTCGTGCTAAAGGGTTCAATACCCGTATTAAACCCCGAATGTAATTCCTTGGGAGAACGATTATACTCTTTATTATCTATAGAAAATAATTCTACTTGTAAAGCCGGACCCTGTCTTGAACAATCTATAAATTTATTTTTATCTTCTATATTTACATTAAATATACCTGCTTTTGTCAATTCTTCCAGCTCTTCTCTAACTTTTTCTATATTTTTATTAATTTGTATATATTTTGCCCCTAATTTCATAAACAAAATAATAAGATATGTATTTATTTTTGTCAATAATTCCTGTTGCCATTGTCAAAACCTGCATTGTATAAATTCTGTATTTTAGGTATAATATCTATAAATTCAAAGCAAGGGGAAATCGTAAAATATGAGAGTAATTGGAACTAGAGCTTTTGGTCTACGAACGCCGATTATTCGTGAAAACGATGATTTAACGGTTGTAGTTTCTCAATCTGTAAAAGATGCAATTGAGCATGAGAATATCAGTATTAATGACGGCGATATTATCGGCATCACCGAAGCAGTTTTGGCGCGCGCGCAGGGGAATTACGCAACTATAGATCAAATTGCCGCTGATGTAAAAAATAATTTTTCTAAAGAACATATCGGTATTGTTTTTCCCATTTTAAGCAGAAACAGGTTTGCCATGCTTCTTAAGGGCATTGCGCGCGGTGCAGAAAAAGTAACCGTGCTGTTAAATTATCCGGACGATGAAGTTGGGAATCAACTTATAACATGGGACGATGTAGACGAAAAAAAACTTAATCCGTATTCAGATTGTCTAAGCGAAAGCGAGTACCGCCGGCTTTTTGGCAGCGAAACCAAACACAGATACACCGGAATAGATTATGTTGATTACTATAAATCGTTAGGTGCTAATATTGATATTGTTCTTTGCGCCGACCCAAGGCGTATTTTAGATTATACGGATCAGATTATTGCCGCAGATATTCATTCAAGGTT
>JAITUR010000085.1 GCA_031286205.1 Treponema sp. | reverse complement strand
AAAATCCTTTGAACAAATTCATCGTCAAAAGTAGCCGCCAAAGCAATCGCCTGCGGAAAGACAGTCGCAACTCCTGCGCGCGCAACCCCGTGCAAACATTCGTTCCACCAGTTGTATTCGGGTATCCCCAAATGCGGGATAGCCACGCTTTTGTGGCTAAGCTGGGAAACTTTTTCTTCCAGTGTCATTTTAGAAATTAATTCTTTAATCCGTGATTCTATGTTCATGGGTATTATTCTACAAGAGGATTGCTAAACATTCAATAGCATGATAAAATGTCAAATTAAGGCGTTATTAAGAGGTTGTTTAATGAGAATAAGAAATGTTTTTTTTTCTTTTCTTTGCTTTGCTTTGCTTTGCTTTGTTTTAGCAGCTTTTATTTTTATTGGATGTACAACAAATCCTTCGGCAAACAAAGAAAATCCATCAATCACTATCGTAAATAAAACAGGGTTTACGGTCTGGCATATTTATATTAGTCCTGCCTCGTATATTTACTGGGGTGCAGACTGGCTGGAACCCGCCCAGGTTATCATGAATGGCCAATCTGTTACCTTGCCATTAAAGCTATCTTTAAAGATGGAAAACCTGTATGATATAAGATTAAGGGACAGCGACGGGGATGATTATATAAAAAGAAATGTATCGATCAAAAATAACTCGACAATCGAGTTTACTTTTATCGATGTCGATCTTGAAAGACTTTCAAATAGACTTGGAAATAAAAGGGATTAAGGAGTTCGTATGAAAAAACTTTTATGTATTGTTTTAATAACTTTCTCTATGGCTTTAATTTTAAGCTGCGAGCCGCAATCGGATTATAATTATTATTTCGAGATAATAAATGATTCGCTGGAGGATGTGTCGTTTGATTTTAACGGTGAACCGGAAACTGTTCCTGCCGAAAGCACAAAAGAACTTGGCAAAGCTCATTATACAGCTCTTACAAACATAACTGTCGAAGGTTATGGAATTAAAGTAAAGGGAACCAAGGGGTATACAAACAACAACACAACTATAACATACACTTTTTATGATATAGAACCATACTTGTTAAACATTATTAATACCCTGGATATAGATGTAATTATAAGAGCAGGAAATTATGTCGACTATGACGAGCCGGCAGGAGACGATCCGGAGGGAATAAAAATAGAAGGCAAAGAAGAAATTACAGATTTATTAATTTATACAAATAGACCAAGTTTTACAGTAGTATTACCAAAAAATCCTGTTATTGTTGATTGGGTTTTTAATACTAGCGATGAAACAGTATATGTAACTATTAGATAATTACGGCGGGCAGATAAAGAGCGTTACAGGGAAAAAGGAAACCTTCCCATTACGACCCATTATAGAAGGTGGTTAAGCAATATTAAAACAATATAAGGAAAATATTTTTGAAACTTAAGATAAAATATATTTTTTTAACAGTAATATTTTTTACGACAATGTACTTAAATTCACAAGATGACAATACAGCAGGCATTATAAAATATTACCATGATCATGTAGTATGTTTAGGGGTTATTGATGTAAATAAAATTCAAGATATAGAAACCGTTGAGCATCTGTTTTTTTATAATTCAAGTATTCTGAATTTTCAAGATATAATTAGGGCAGAAAATTTAGAAAGTCTGACTATTATTGGAAGTACTTTCGAGTCCATTGAAAGTATTGCTGGATTAAAATATTTAAAAAAAATACACATATCTTTTTGTTCTATATTTGATATAAGTTTTTTTGCTACAATGAATTTCTTGGAAGAATTGGATCTGGGAAATAATATGATAACCTGCATAGAAGCACTATCAAGCTTGGAAAATCTAAAAATATTATTGTTGTGGAATAATGATATCAATGATATTTCTTCATTGCAAAATCTAAGCAATTTGTTTTATTTAAATTTAAGTAATAACAAAATTAATGACATTTCTCCGTTAAGGAGCTTGGAAAACTTAAATACATTAATATTAAGTATTAATAACATTAATGATATTTCTTCATTGCAAAATCTAAATAATTTATTTCATTTAAATTTAAGTAAAAATAATATAATTGATATTTCTCCATTAAGAGATTTGGAAAAATTATCATATTTAGATTTATCATTGAATAATATTTCTGATTTATCTTTCTTGGGCGATCTGGATAAACAGTTTATATTATTTTATTGATATTTATGATGCAACCGCGAAGTGTCAACTAAATCAAATTTGTCATGCAAGCAATTTTTGGAGCAAAAATTATTTTGAAAAGGAGAAATTGAACCAAAAAACAAACGAATTCATAAATCTGCAAGCATAATTTTCCTGTGAAAAACCATAAAGAAATGCGGTTGTTTATTCGGTTATTAGATTATGAATTTCGTTTACAACTTTTGTTAGAATGTCTGCAGAAATAAAGCCAAAACGTTTTAGAACAATATTCTCGCCGCGTTTATACATTATCCCAAACCGTATCTTCTTCATTGTCCCAAAAATCAAGGGTGCTTTCGCTTGCTTTCATTAAATCAAAGGTTTCTCTATTGTTTTTCTGCCTGATAAACTGCATAAAATTTGCTGTCTCCATCAACTGAACTTCATTCATTCTATTAACAAGATTGAAAATAATATCTTTTGGATTTGCTTGTACCTGCATAAATTGCCTCCTAATTTATAATATACAGCTTTTTAAAGGTTTTGAAAAGTCTTCCCACGCTAAACGCATGAACACATTTATTAATCTAACCCTGTTGAAAACAGCCAGCTCCCGCTGCATTCACCAAAAACCGCGGGGTGAAACCCGGCGAGTCGCCGCCGACAGGCGATCAGTGCGTTTTACTTTCCCGGAGAAAAGGCGGGGCTTCTTCCCATGACAGCTCTGTCCCTAATGGCACATAACCGCAAGGTTTGCGATGTGCCGACCGCAGGGAGGCATATGGGCGCGCCACAAGGTGGCGAGCTCCTTTGCGCAAACCGACGGTTATGTGCCGTTGGGGAAATAGGCGATTTTTTGATAGTTAAATTTGTTGGTTTCTAATTAGTTGACACTTCGCTACGGTTCTATAAATTGTTCAAGATAAAAAACAAATGTTTCATGTTCACTATAAAAACTGATAGGACCATGTTTTCTATCTTCATCCGGCACTTCATACCTTTTTACTATTATAGTTATATATGGCATTGATTCTTCATCTTGTTTCCAATCCGATTGATATGTCGTACAGTATATTTCACCTCCCTTATATTCTGATTGTGAACGCATAAACATTTGGTCTTCTTCCGTCTCATCTAGAGATAAAAAATCATACATTTCTGCTTCTTCATTAATAAAATCAGGTTTATATTTAATCTCTATGTTCAATACAATTCTTTGAGTATATACAAAACTGTACCTGTCAACTTTGTACGCAAATTGAGGTATTTCTACAATGCCTTCATCATTTGTTTTGAATTTATACATATGATATTTTCTACCGGAATTCGAATCTATAGGAATAAAATAATAGTATTGTGGCTTTGAAAAAAAAATTGTATTGACAACAGTTACACTTATTCCCTTAAGAGGCTCTTTTGTATCAGCATCAAGAACATAAAGTGTTACCGGTCTAAATACCAATTCCCTGGTATCCAATGTTTTACAACCCGTCAAAACCATCCCAATTAAGACTAGGATTCCATATCTCATGATTTGGATCATATACTCCTTTATCCCACATTTCAAATGTACCTTTAATCATCCATTCTGCACAATTAACACTATCGGGTCTAGCATCAGGATTGTCAATATCAAAACCAGGAAAATGAAAATGAACCCCAGCGATAACGCCTACTACACTATCAGTATGAAAGGCAACATCTATTAATAGATGTCCAGCAATACCAAGCAAATCTAAAGAATGATTCATAATGCTGGTAAAACTTGCACTATCTTCACCTAGACTCATTGCTAAATTTTTTAATCTTATAGATTCCTTTAAATTTGATTGAGCATTTCCGATCCTGCTATCAATTGGTGTACCTGAATCTACAATATTGGTATTAAAATGGCGGCTTGGGTCTTCCCCCGGTAAATAACCAGTAGATCCATAATCCACGGAATTGTTTGCATTCGCAATTCTTGCGGATCTAGCTTCATTAAATCCAGCTTCTCTAGCCCAACGATAAACGCCTCTATCCCTATCGCCACGATGTATTCTGTCATCTGCTCGCCCATCAGGATCAACATACTTAATGGGATTATTTCCACCATAGTGGTACACATGCAAGTTCACATAATTAAACACCCCACCCATACCCGCCAAGTTTCCATTTCTTCTCCTCGCTTGGTCATTCATCGGCGCACTCGGTATATAATCCCCCTGATACATCGCCGGGTCTGTACTCAACCACCGCGAAGTTTTGGGATCAAGGTATCTCGCGCCAAAATAGTAGAGCCCGGTTTCTTTGTTGCGTTCCTTCCCGGTAAATCTAAACGGTGTAGAGTCTATCGCGTCATTGCTCTGCCAGTCTATCCATAATCTGCCCGCCGTAACTGTATGCATATTCAACTACTTCATTTAAATAAAGTTTGACTTTAACCGCCGGCACGCTTCTTCGACATTCTCGCGATGTCCAAAAGCGGAAAAGCGTACAAAGCTTTGCCCCGCAGGACCAAAGCCCGCTCCCGGAGTGGTTACAACCTGACACTTTTCCAGTATTTCTGAAAAAACTTCCCAACTGTCCCTGCCGGGGAAATGCGCCCAAATATATGGCGAGTTATCTCCGCCTATGCAGTTAATTCCCATTTCCTGCAATGTACTGCGGATTAATTTTGCGTTGCCAAGATAAAAATCTGTAAGTGCGCGCATTTCCTCTAGCCCTTTTTCGTCGATGGCGGCAAGTCCTCCCGCCTGGGCAATGTTTGATGCGCCGTTAAAAATAGTATTGTTTACACGGTTCCAATCGGTATTTACACTTTCGCCGCTTGCATACTTTAGCGCTTTTGGAACAATAGACCAGCCAAGGCGCACGCCGGTAAAGCCGGCAGGCTTGGAGAATGAGTTTACTTCGATGGCGCAGATTTTTGCGTTTTCTATTTCGTAAATGGATTTAGGCAGCGCCGGGTCGCGGATAAATTCGCTGTATGCCGCATCAAAAATAATGATACAGCCCTTGCTGATTGCCGCATTAACAAGAGCCGTTAATTGAGCGCGATCCGCAGTTGCCCCTGTGGGGTTGTTGGGCGAACAAAAATATATCAGGCTGTTTTGAGGTATTAAATCTAAATTTGGAAAAAAGTTATTTTCCGCCGTACACGGAAGATATGTAATGCCCGCATAACCGCTGCCTTCCCAGCCGCCTGCTGCCCCTGCAAGTACAGAGCCGTCTACATACACCGGATAAGAGGGATCCTGTACTGCCACTTTTACCTCTGCACCAAAAAGAAGCTGCAGGCGACCAATGTCGCACTTTGCCCCGTCGGAAACAAATACTTCGTCCGGTTCTACAAGATCTTTATAAAAAGCTGCGGCAATTTTTTCCCGCAATTTTGTAAATCCCGCGCTGTCGTCGGCATAACCGGAATATGTTTTTACATCCGCCAAGGCGGACGCGCCGCCAAGAAGCCCGGCATTGGTATGGGGCAAAATCGGCTCTGTAGTGTTGCCAATCCCCAAGCTGATAATCTTCGCATCCGGGTTGGCAGCCGCAAACTCCCGCCGTCTCTTGGCAATCTCCGGAAACAAGTATCCGGCTTTTATATTTGCAATATTAGGGTTTCTATTTATCATTGTTCTCTCCTTAATTTAAGCAAGCCGTTTAATGATTTTTCTTGCTAAATGTTCTTTTATTTCCTTGTGACGAGGAACAGCTTCGGCTTTTCCTGTCTCATAGTTTTTATACCAGTCATGATCGCTTCCATGCCTGACAAAAACAGCTCCATTTTTCTGGATTATTCTAATTAAATCTAAACGCTTCATGCAGGAACAGCAACAAGACCTGTATATTCGGGGACAGCAGATTTAATATCGTCAAATTGCATAATATCGCCATAGAGAGAAATAAGCATTTTTTCAAGCTCTTCTACACTATCTCCTTGTGTCCAATAATCAGGATATTGATTAAGATACCCAATATATCCGCCTTCCTCTGCTTCCCAATAAGTATATGACAACTGCATTTCTTACCTCTTTCTTTTTTTACCATATATAAATCAAAATGTGAAGCTCTCTTTTTTAGAGAAAATTTTTAACCTCTGCGATGTCCAGTGTAGCAAAATAATCGCTTACTGTCTCTGTACGGCGGATTTGTGTGATCGAGCCGTCCTGGCGCAGGAGCAATTCTCCGCAGCGCAGTTTTGCGTTGTAGTTAAAGCCCATAGCTCTCCCATGCGCTCCCGCATCGTGAATAACCACAAGGTCGCCTTTCGAATTGCTTCCGGTAATGACACCTTCTGCGGCAACATCGATCTTTGGCAGTTGGCGCTGAATAGCAAACTTGTCGTTGTTTTCGCAAAGGCTGCCGACTACATCATAAGTTTCTGTAAGCGGCGCACCCTCCTTACCGGGGATTGTTATGTGATGATACGCTCCATACAAGGCAGGGCGCATAAGATCTGCCATGCAGGCATCAAGCGCGATGTATTTGCGGTAGATTTCTTTTTTGTGAATAGCGCGTGTTACAAGCCAGCCGTAGGGGCCGGTTACTACACGACCCCATTCGGTGTGAATTGCAAGCCCGCTAAGCCCTGCGGGAACAATTATTTTATCGTATTCTTTTTTTATGCCGCCTGCCAGTTCGTTGTAATCAATCGCTTCTTGATCAAGCCTGTATGGAATACCGACACCGCCGCCAAGATTTACAAATTCAAAACTTATTCCAAGCTTGTTTTTTATTTCTACAACAAGTTCAAAGAGCATTCGTGCGGTTTCTATATGATACGGAACTGCCAATTCGTTGGAAGCAACCATTGTATGCAGAGCAAAGCGCTTTATACCTTTTTCTTTAAGAAGCGCATATCCCTGAAAAAGCTGTTCTCGTGTAAAACCATACTTTGCCTCTTCCGGCTTGCCGATAATTACATTCCCCTCTTTAAGAGGGCCGGGATTGTATCGAAGAGAAATTAAATCCGGCAGGCTGCTTCCGCCGGAAGACAGAGTCTTTTCCAGAAATTCAATATGCGAAATATCATCAAGATTGATAATTGCGCCCATCTTGCGTGCGGCTTCGTACTCGCTTGCGGGCGTTTCGTTGGAGCTGAACATCATATCCTCGCCTGTCATGCCCGCCATTTCCGCTAACAATAGCTCGGGGTAACTTGAACAGTCTGCGCCAAAACCTTCGGAAGCAAGAATCTTTAGAATAAACGGGTTGGGCAAAGCCTTTACCGCAAAATAATTCTTATACGAAGGAAAAACGCCAAACGCCGCCTTTATCCTGCGGGCATTTTCGAGAATTGCCTTTTCATCATATAAATAAAACGGCGTAGGATACTGCTCTGCTGCTTTTTCCAGTGCAGGTTTGTCCAAGGGGAAATACTTTATATTACTCATAGTATCGTATTATATTATTATTTGACATTTATGGCAAGAAAGTAGATAATGGTAGACACCAATAAAAGGGGTATTTTATGATAAAAAAATCATTAATTTTGATAATTGCATTGATGCTTTTCTCCTGTCAATCTTTACAAAGGGGCGGCGAGCTGGAAGGACTTTCTCCAAAATTGCAAAAACTTGTAACAGAGGCGGTATTCGAGGTTCTTGTAAAAAAGCCGGAAGAAAAATCCGTTGTTTACGACAAGGAACCGGATTGGACACTAATCCCCTTTGCAATTCGAAACGACGATTACTATTCTATTGGCACTGCCTTTGCTATTTCTGCAACAGAAGCAGTATCCGCTTTTCATGTTATCGATTTAAGCTCCAAAAGCGATATATATACCGAATATTTTATTCGGGATTCCAATGGAAATGTTTACGAAATAGATCAAATTCATAAAGCGCATAAAGAAAAAGATTTTTTAGTTTTTACAGTCAAAAACAGAACTTTTACTTCCTGGTTCGATCTGGAACCAAGATTCAGAGTGAACTCTCAGGTTTTCAGTATTGGCAATGCTTTAGGAGAAGGAATTGTTGTACGGAACGGTCTTGTTTTGGGAACAGTGCCGGAAAATGAATCGGGGCGATGGGAGCAGCTTAAATCTTCTGCCAATGGCAACCCGGGCAACTCCGGCGGACCGCTTGTTACCCCGGACGGCAAGGTTGTCGGCATTGTAGCATCTTTACGGGACAATATTCTTTATTCCCTTCCGGTTTCCGAACTTATTTCCGCTCCACCCAATATTGCCAATTACCGGTATAGAGCCAGCTACGGACATTTGCTTCTTAACAACCGCAGGCTTTCAGACACTTATGAATTGAATGTTACTCTTCCTGCCAATTACAAGGAAGTTAGAGATAAAATTTTTAACAGCTATAAAGAATATTACCCTAACCCCATGACCAGACTTTTTGAAGAAGCTCCCGCCTATTTGAATGGCCCCAATAACAGGTTCTTGTTTTCTCAGGCAGTACGAAGAGATTTTCCGGAATTTGCGTATCTCGATAGAAACGACGACCAATGGAAAATCTCTGACATCAGGGTATCAACTTATGAGCTTCCTGACGACGGCTCCTTGCTGCAGGCAGAATTTTCAGGGGTTCAATTTATAAAAATTCGCCGTCCAAAGTCGATTAATGTAGAAAAAATTAATACCGATCCAAAAACAATTATGGATACTTACTTGTCCGGTATAAATTTAGAACGCGGTTTAAGCAACACAGGAAGATACCGGATGCTTTCCTTTGGCGAGCCTGTACAGGTTTCTGAATACAAAGACAAACAGGGAAGAACATGGATAAAAACCTGGTGGCTGTTAAATTTTGCAGATTCTATCGTACTAACTTACATTCTTCCAACACCCAATGGACCGGCAATTGTTATGGCACGGCAAAATTCAACAAGCCGCCATGTTTACGAATGGGATTTAGAAGCAACATGCGACCGTATCTTTGTTGGTTATCGCGGCGACATGGAAGAATGGAGATCTTTTCTTTCCATGAGAAAATGGGTTCCTGATTTTCTTGGTTCGCTTTCCCTTAACTGGAACGAAGCAAACAGGACTGTATCAATATCAATGCCGCAGTTTAGAATAAACGCAAACGATCAAATTTTTAATTGGAACCCTCAGTCTATTTTGTTTTTAGCGCCTTCTTATTACATGAAGAATAATGCTATGGAATTTGGTATTCGTACCGCTATACTGTACAGAGATTTAAGGGGCACCGAATATTTCCTTGTTCGTCAGCATATAAAACCCGATGAAAGACTGGGAACCAGAGTTGTCGAACAATGGAACGATGTATTAAACGGCAGATTCCCGTACGACGGACAGCCGCGGATTTCTCCGGGAGACAATACCGGTTCTATAGAAGGTCTTTTAAATCAGCCTGCTTCTTTAATTGATGTAAGACACACGCTTTACTTGCATATGGAAAATCCGGGAGATGAAGAATCCCTTGCCCGCCGCTATAGAGCGGCTGAACAAGGAATTACTATTATCAGGTAATATAGCCCTTATGCTTTAGCAATTCCGCATTGAGTATGCCGCCGCCTGCCGCACCGCGCACGGTGTTATGCGAAAGCGCAAAGAAGCGGATATCGAACACATTGCAGGGACGAAGCCTGCCTATTGATACTGCCATTGCCTTGTCTGCATCCCGGTCTTTGCGCGGCTGGGGACGATTGTTCTCCTCGCGGTAAATGATTGGCTGCTTCGGCGCAAAAGGAAGATCCGCTTCCTGCGGCAAACCTTTGTACGCCGCCCAAATTGCCTTAATTTCTTCCATAGACGCAGGCTTCTTGCCGGCGAACTCCAATGAAACACAAGCTGAATGTCCGTCCGTTACCGGCACACGATTACAATGCGCGGAGATTAACGGTTTTTCCACATTCTTTATAATGCCATTATCAATTGCGCCAAAAATCTTTAGCGGTTCTTTTTCTGTCTTTTCTTCTTCGCCGCCAATATAGGGAACAAGGTTATCGATCATATCCAAAGATGGAACGCCGGGATACCCCGCGCCGGAAACTGCCTGCATTGTACTTACGATGATCCTTTGTGCAGGGTAGCCTGCCTGTGCAAGAGCGTGAACCGGCTTCATGTAACTTTGAATTGAACAGTTGGGCTTTACAGCGATAAAACCGCGATCCCAGCCGCGGGCTTTTTTCTGAATGGGAATAATATCCGTATGTTCGTGGTTTACCTCTGCAATCAACATTGGTACATCGGGTGTCCAGCGGTGAGCAGAATCGTTTGAAATTACCGGAATACCCGCCGCGGCGTACGCTTCTTCCAGCGCCTTTGTTTCATCCTTGCTGTTCATTTCCACGGCAGAAAACACAAAAGAACATTCGCCTTTTTTAAAAGCCGCAACTGCGCTGTTTATATCGCTTGCATCATACACCATTAGCTCGCCTACATGAGGAGCATAAGTTTTTATAAGATGCCATCTTCCCGCGACTGCTTCTGTATATTTTTTACCTGCACTCCGCGGAGAGGCCGCCAGATAACGAACCTCGAACCAGGGGTGATCATTGAGAAGGGTAATGTACTGCTGCCCTACCATGCCGGTTGCGCCTAAAACGCCTACAGGGATTTTTAAGTTTGCCATAATTTTGCTCCTTACAGGGTAATTCTAGCAAAAAGATTAACTTTGTAAAAGATATACAAAAACATCGAAAAAGAAATCTTGAAACAATCTTCGTAATAATATATTCTATTACCATGAAAACAAACCCTGTTGCAGACTATTTGTCTGCCCGCCAAGATAATATCAATTCGAATATGCTTGCATACATCTGTAATTTGTCAGAAGTTGCCAAGATAGCCCCGGAAATTGCAGCGTCCACAATAAAAGAGCTGGAAAATCAACGAACCCGCCTTAAATTGATTGCAAGCGAGAACTACTGCTCTTTGGCGGTACAGCTTGCAATGGGCAATCTTCTTACCGACAAATATGCCGAAGGTGTTCCCTACCACCGTTTTTACGGAGGAACCGAACATGTCGATGCTATCGAATCTCTTGCGGCAGAAGAAGCGTGCAAACTTTTTGGCGCAGAGTACGCCAATGTACAAGCCCACTGCGGTGCGGATGCAAACCTGCTTGCTTTTTGGGCAATACTTAGCACGCGAATAGAAAACCCCATGCTGGAAAAATGGGGGCAAACAAATCTTTACAATATTACGGATGATCAATGGAACGAGTTAAAAGCTTCTCTTGGCAATCAGCGCCTTTTGGCATTGGACTACTATTCCGGCGGACACCTTACCCACGGATACCGCTATAACATTTCTGCACGAATGTTTGATGCCCATACATATTCCGTAAGCGAAAAAGACGGTTTGCTGGATTATGATGAAATCGAAAAACAGGCAATGGAATTAAAACCCCTTATCCTTCTTACGGGTTACTCCGCATATCCCAGAAAAATAAACTTTAAACGAATGCGCCAAATTGCGGATAAAGCAGGATCGGTCTTTATGGTGGACATGGCTCATTTTGCGGGGCTTGTAGCGGGCAAAGTTTTTACAGACGAGTACGATCCTGTTCCCTGGGCACATGTTGTAACAACTACAACGCATAAAACACTTCGCGGCCCTCGTGCAGGGCTTGTGCTTTCCACGAATGAATTTGCAGAAAGCCTGGACAAGGGCTGTCCCTTAACAATGGGCGGTCCGCTTCCTCATGTAATTGCAGCAAAGGCAGTTGCCTTGCGCGAAGCTAACTCTCCAGATTTTAAACAGTATGCGCAAAAAATAGTCGACAACTGTCAGGCTCTTGCGGCCGCTTGTATAAAAAACGGTCTGGAAGTGCTTACAGGCGGAACCGATAATCATCTTATTTTAATTAATGTACACAATGCCGGTTTAACGGGCAGACAGGCGGAAAGCGCCCTTAGCGAATGTCATGTAACAGTTAACCGCAACAGCCTTCCCCGCGATCCAAATGGTCCGTGGTATACATCGGGGTTACGCATTGGAACGGCTGCCATTACAAGCCTTGGCATGGGAGAGGCAGAAATGGCGGAAGTTGCCGGAATAATTGCGGATGTTGTAAAAGGAACAAAACAAGCGCCGGATAAAAAAGATCCGTCAAAGAACAGCAAGGCTAAATATATTCTTGACGAAAACATAAAAGCAAAAGTTCATGAAAGAGTCAAAATATTGATGGATAAATTCCCTGTGTACCCCGAGTTGGATTTACAATTACTTAAGAAATTTTTTATTAACCTAGGAGCCGAGTGTCGCGGGTCTGACTACTTTTAAGTAGTCAGGCACATGACTGAGGCGACGACGGTTAACGAAGGGTTTAATACCCTTTATTTCCTAAGTTTCTGATTAACAAAGTCGATAAAGATATCAAATAAAATGATATCCAGCTTGCGCTTGTTTTCTATAAACTCTTTTCGCATTAGAGCAAGAGCATCATCAGAACTTAACGCTTTATGGTAAATTCGGCACGGATCTGTAAGAGAATCGTAGACATCGACAATTTCCAGTACTTTTGCAGGGAAGTAAGCAAGCGCCTGATAATCCAGCATTGGTTCTAAATCGTAAGTAATAATAAAATCCTGTTTTGCGCTTGGGTTTTGTTTTTTGTACTGCTGAAGATATGCACGGAAATAACCATACCCGTCAGAATCGCCATAGTATTCATGGTGATACCCCGTAATAAGACTGGCTTCCATAGGATAAGTTGTCTTTGTCATAACAGATTTATAACCGGCTTTTACATGTTCAGTAACTTTGACACGATCGTAATTGCTCTCGCCTTCATGATATTCAATAGCCGATGCTTTGCCAATGTCATGTATTAAAAAACCAACCGCCCATTTGGAAAGCATCTCCGGCGAAATTGCCCTCATGCCTCCCAAAAACACACGCTCTAAATCAACATCATCATGGGATATATGCGGAAGGAACTCTTTATAAAAATGACGATATTTATCGGAAAATGCTATACGCAGTTTTTGAATCGCGCTGGATGTTGTAACAAGTTTATTGTAAAAAGCAAGAAATGATATTCCATTAAGATATACCCTGGTCATATGCTGAACAATAGTGCCATTGGATTTTTTTACTAGGGTATTCATCATTTCATTGCTAAGTACATCTTCTGCTATAAGCTGTGTCTGCAATTTTACCATCTCGTGAGTAGAATCCACAAACTCCTGGGTAAACCTCTTGGCTTCATCGTCTGCAAGAATCATGGCTTCTTCCATAGCGGCATGATTAATTAACGCAGCATCTTTTGTGGTGTCAACAAGTGTTTCGGTAATGGCATGTGTATCTTTGGTTTTAAGCGCAAGAAGTTCGTTCAGTCTTTGCTTTTGCCTAAACATATGAACAATTTTTTCTTTGTTGTTCATCTGGATAATTGTTTCGTAATCGCGGCCATAACCAACTTCGACTTCCAGTTCTTCCAAATCTTCATCGTCCGATTGACTAGCGCTGGAAGCAGGTTCCGGCTTGCTTGGCAAAGGCGACTCTGCCGGCTTTACCAGTTTTAAATTTTCCGTATCCCATTCTCCCGGTACAAAACCTGTAGAAACAAATATTTCCTTAACTTTTTTATAATCTTCTCCGCTGATATAATATTTCCAGGCTCCCCCTTGCTGCCAAAATAATTCGTTATTATCATATAAAACCTTAAAAGGCATAAGGCGTTTTTTACCGGTTTCCTGGTTAATGCATAAAATTGGAATTTTTTCTGATAAGATTATTTCGATATATTGTCTGACAAAACTTTTTTCTCCCTTTCCGGGGGAGCTAAGTAAATTTGAAAGTAATGTAGCAGGTATTTTTGCCGGCATATTATAATATTATACAATTTCCCGGCCAATGCCTAGTGGTAATGCTGACAGTTGTATTAATTACTTCGAAGAAGTATTTTCGTTGATTTTTTCTACAATTTGACCTATTATTTTGTCCGCATCATTGTAGGGAATCTGGCAGGTTCCAACTTGCTTATGACCGCCGCCGCCGTACTTTAATAAAAGGGAACCGACATCCACCTCGCATGTCCGATTTATAATACTATACCCAACAGTAATTGCGACATTGGCTTTGTTGCGTCCATCAACAACCCATACGGAAATATTCTGTTCCGGATACAGGGTGTAAATAATAAAGCGATTCCCCGCATAAATAGGGTCAACATCTCTAAGATCGACCAAAAGAATATCTCCAATGGGCTTGGTATGGCTTTTTACCATTTCTATAAACAGATCTTTCTGCTGATAATACAAATCCAGCCTTTCTTTTACATCCGGCATGGCAAGAATATCGTATATTGATTTTTCGGAACAGGCTTTGGCAAGAATCAACATAAGGTCGTAATTGCTGATTGTAAAGTTTCTAAAACGGCCAAGACCGGTACGCGGATCCATAAGAAATCCCAAAAGCACCCAGCCCCTGGGATCCAGGATTTCCTCCTGATTAAGATTGCCGGAATCGACTTTATCCACATAGTGGATCATTTCCGCAAATCTGCCAAGTTTGGCATCTCCGCCATAATATTCATAGACAACGCGCGCGCAACTGGGAGCCGCTTTGGACACGCCTTCAAAGTACGCGTTCCCCAATCTTTCGGATTCACTTGAATGATGATCGAACCAAAGTTTACAGCCCTTAATATACGGGATATTTGCTAAAATATCGTTATCGGTAACTTCTATTAAGCCATCTTGGATATCTTTGGGATGTACAAATTTCCATTCCTCGACAAGCCCTAAATAAGACAAAAGGGCTCCGCAGGCAAGTCCGTCAAAATCGGATCTGGTTAACAATCTCATTTATACCACCTTAGGATCTGCCTTTTAAGCAGATACTACATATTATACACTATATTAGCCCTGTTTGTAAACCAGTTTATCATGGCTCCTGCTCTATTTCCAAAGGAATTGCTTACCCTGTCTCCCATACCCGGAACAGAGGATGCCTTTGCCATGCTTGCCGCATACACAAGAAGAGAATCGCCGCAATCAAAGACAGCCATTATGGTTTTTAGATTATTTTTGCCAATTACGGGGATTATTCCATAATTTAAAGAGGTAACATTTTCCTGAATAAAATATATACAATCGCCCAAAACAGTATAATTGTATGAATAGATATTATCCCCAAAAGTAAGATCCTTTTGCCTTGCAAAAATTGATACAGATGCGGGCGGGGTATTAAAAACAGGGTCGGGAAGAGGATTTTTGGCGGTAGGGTTATTTATTACCTGCGAGGTTTCGAAAAATGTACGCATTTCGCCCCGGCTTGCAGAATAATACTGAGTACCCGCCAAAGAGCTGACAGCTAAAAGTTGATTCAAAATTCCGGTCTTTTGAGCATCATTCCAATTACCGGAACCTCGGGCAGTCTGCGGTTTTTGGTACAAATAAAGCGTTTCTACAAGGATTGTGGGCTTTGTATTGTTCATGGCAGTATTAACAACCTGACGCAGATCGCCGCTTGCGGGCATCAATCTTAGCGCGGGATTCCTTAACTGTGTTTCTACTATTAATCCATTATGCTGCCTTAGCTCCGCTGCTCTGCCTGGCACTAAATCTTCCAAAGAGGCTGCAAATACGCCCGAAACAGCGGCTAATGTAAATATTAAAAACACACTGCTCTTCTTCAAACTATCTTAATCCCTTATAAAAAACCCTTATCTGTTTATATAAACCATCGCCTTCGCTTTTGGTTTCAATATCATTTATATCGTTTAGGGTTGTATGAACAAACCATCTGTCAAAGGGGTTCATTGGTTCCAACAGTATAGAGTCTCGTGTTTCGCGCACCTTTTCCGCAACATTGTAAGCAAGACGCACTAAAGATTCTTCGCGGCGAATACGGTAATTTTCTGTATCCAGAACTATTCGAATATTATCTTTGCCAAGTCTGCCGGCATAAACATTCAAAAGCATCTGAATTGCATCCAGATTTTTTCCTTTTTTTCCAATCAATATTGATGAATGTTCAGAATCGATCTTTAAACCAAGTTTATTGTTATCGCGGAAAAGTACGGAAATCTTTCCGGGATACCCCATTCGTTCTATTAAACCTGCCGTAAAACCCGCAACTTTTTCTTCGAACTCGCCCTGCGGCGGCAGCTCTTTGCGGGAAATCCCGCTTAACGGCATACGGTTATCGCTTTTGTACCTTGTATTGTTTCTTTGTTTTGCCGGTGCTGCGGTATTGGTATTACTCATTGGATCCGGAATGCCTTTAGATGAACCAACGGCAAAATCTCCAACATGAACCTTTATTCGTACAAAACCTTTTTTGAATAATCCGTTCTTTTGGGTTTCCAGAATTTCTACATCGAAATCGTCTTTTTCCAGACCAAGTTCTCCTGCCGCCCTGTCAATGGCTTCTTTTTCGGTACGGCCTTCAAATTCAAATTCCATATTTCTATCTCCTTAAGGAAAATGTTTTTATCTCTTTTTCTTTTTTGGCGCAACTACATATTGCGGCGGCGCATCCGGCGGAGGCGCTTTTGATTTCTTGTACTTATTAATAATTACCTGCTGCACCAAAGTAAAGGCATTGGAAAATATCCAGTACAACAATAAACCCGACGGTACATTATACAAAATAAAGAAAAACGCAATGGGCATTATATATAACATCATCTTCATTTGACCAGCTGTCTGTTGCCCCGGTGCTTGGGTAATTTTACCGTACATTAACTGCGAACCAACATAAATAAACGGCAATGCTCTAAGCGCTGTCCACCCAAGAATTGGCACCTGAAAACCGTCCGGGAAATTTACAATGTATTCTGGAACGGAAAGATCTGGTATCCAGCCGGGAATAAAACTTGCACCCCGCAAATCAAAATGATTATTAAATAAATTGTACATTGCAATAAAAATAGGAATTTGCAAAAGCATGGGAAGACATCCGGAAATAGGATTGTATCCTTCTTTTTGATAGAATGTCGCCATTTCCGCATTAAGCTTTTGCGGGTTACCTTTGTATTTTTCCTGAATTTCTTTAATTTTTGGAGCAAGCTCCTGCATACGCGAAGTTGCTTCCGAGCTTTTTTTAGTTAATGGGAAGAAAACAATTTTTATCATTAATGTAAGTAAAATAATTGCAACACCATAGTTTGGAACAATTTTATAACAAAGAAGAAGAAGCCATTTTAAACCTATTTCCAGTGGAGCCAATACACCGCGAGAACTTGCCATTTCTGTAAGGCTGGATTCTTTAAATTTAAAATCATTTAAACCGGAGTGATACACTTTTAGCACTCCTTCCGATTTAGGACCTAAATAAAATTTGTAGGTATCCGTTACAGTGCGCTGATTCACCGCGGGACGAATAATGCTTAACCGGGAAGCTGAAGGGATTCCCGGCTCTCGGGTTTCTGTAAAAACAGCGGAAAATTGCGCAAGGTGCGGAATTGCAATAAATGTAAAATATTTGCCGGAAATTGCAGCCCATGTTGGGCGGGTATCTATAACATTATTTACTTTAGCGCTTCTCCGTTTACCGTTTGTGTATACATGATACTGGCGGTAATCGTAGCGGACATTCAGTTTTTCGAACTTGGGACCAATCTGCGGACCAAAAGCCAGGGTGTAGGCATCGCCGGAAAAATTAAAACCGGGTACATTGGAGTCGCCTTCCAAAGTAACTGTCAATTCAAACATATAATCGTTGGGTTTAAAGTCGTAGCGTTTTAATAAACGGAATTTTGTATCTGTGCCCGGAACGGAAAAATCGCGGTAAAATTCTACCGTATGCTCCGATATTCTGTTTACATGAAAAAGACTCGAAACAGGGAGCGTATCCATACCGCCAAATGCAATTGAAAAAGCGTGCGCATCTTTATCGCCTGAAAAAATCATATCGACATTTTCATCGTGATCTAAATGGCTTTTTAATTTCCAGGAGACCATATCTCCGCCGGCATTTGTAAGAACAACGGTTACCACTTCTGTCTGGATTGTAATTAATTCCGCGTTCACAGCTTCCTCGTCGATAAACACCGCATTAAATGCCGGCGAGGGCGAAACCGGTTGTTCAATTTGGATTGATTCTTCCGCAAATGAATCCGTCGCGACTACACCGGACTGCTCCGGCTGAATAACGGGAGAGGGCGGCGGAGTTAATGCATTCTGAATCGCAAAAAAAGCTATTAATACAATGCTAGAAAGCACCACTGCTAAAACTGTATTTTTTTCCATTTTACTTCCTTAAACTATTATGTTCCGGCTGCACATCGGGGACGGGGTCATAGCCGCCATTATGAAATGGGTGGCATCGAAGAATCCGTCTTATTGCCATTCCGCAGCCGCGCAAGAAACCATGCTTGTTTACCGCATCGTAAGCATAAGCGGAACAACTTGGGTTATACCTGCATACCGATGGAAAATGAGGAGACACTGCGTATTGATAAAATCTAATTAACACAAGCGCTATATATTTCATTTAACAAACCGGCTTTTTTATAAAGGGATTGGAGCTGCTCCATCCTTATGGATAAAGTTGTTTTTCCGGATTCCGGATAAAGCAGCAGGATTAAGTCGTAACCGCCTAAAACCTGCTCTTTAATTAATCTATATGCTTCCCGCCCAAGGCGTTTAGCACGATTTCTTGCAACGGCATTTCCGAATTTTTTGCCTCCGGTAAATGTAAAGCAAATACGGTTATGGTGCAGGTTATTCGGCAGAACAATCAATTTTGATCCTGCTTCGTAATACCGCTTACCCTTGCTAAAAACTTCCCGAATCCGGCTCCTTCCCTTTAAGTGCTCTTCCCGACAAAAAGTTCTAATACGGCTTTTTCTCGTCAGAAGCTGATAACTTAATCCTGCCTTTTGCCCTGCGGCGCTTTAAAACAAGCCGCCCGCCCTTGGTTTTCATTCTGGCACGAAACCCGAATTTACGGTTCCTTTTTACTTTACTGGGTTGATAAGTTCTTTTCATTTATATCTTCTCCTAAAAGGTCAAATGACGATATCAGGCTTTTAGCATAGAACTATACGGGTAAATAGTCAATACCTTTGCGGGGTAAATTTAGGCTGCGGGGTTAGTTTTTTAACACGAAAGGCGTGGTCAGTGTTTAACGCGAAAGGCACGGAATCTAGAAGTTAGAAATGGGAGGTTAGAGGTTAGAATCCAACTTCTAATTTCCAACCCCCAACCTCTAGATTCCGTGTATCTTCCGCGATTTCCGCGTTAAAAAACCGATCTTTTATCGAATTTATCAAAATTCTTCCCCCAACAGTCAAGCAAAACGGCACTTTCGCGCCATATATAGGTTAGAAATTAGAGGTTAGAGTTCAACCTCCAACTTCCAACATCCAACATCTAACTTCTAGACTCCGCGTTGCGGAGTCTCCAAATTTTTACTGTGCTGCCGATTGGCAGTGCTAACAAGGAGAAAAATATGAGTGTGATGGCTTATATGCCCTATGGGGCGGGCGGGATTATTATTCGGGTAGAGACGGATATTCGCAGGGGTATTCCCGGGGTGGATATTTCAGGGCTTGCCGAAGGCGCGGTAAGGGAAGCGCGGGAAAGGGTGCGGGCAGCTTTCAGAAATTCCGGGTTTAAGTTTCCGTTGGACAGGGTTTTAATAAATCTTGCGCCGGCGGGGCTGAAAAAAGACGGGGCTGCTCTGGATTTACCGATAGCCCTTTCTGTTATGGCGGCGGCGGAGCTTGCGCCAATTCCGGAAAACCTGCTGGTAATGGGGGAATTGGAGTTATCTGGAAGAATCCGACCGGTACGCGGAGTAATTGCCGCTATTGCCGAGGGTCTTGCTTCCGGTATTACCGAATTTATTGTTCCTGCGGGAAACGCAGGGGAAGCCGCTATTCTTGCGGGTAAACAAAACAAAAATGGCGCATGTTTTACCGCCGCCGAAAATCTGCAAGATGCAGTTAATGCCCTCTTTGTCAGGAAAGAAACAGGGGTATTACCCGTTTCTACGGAAACGGCAGTTTCGTCTGCCGGTGCGGATAAAATTACAGGCGACTTTGCCGAAGTACGAGGACAGTCTATTTACAAACGCACTATGGAAATTGCCGCTGCCGGAGGACACAATGTTCTTGTTTTTGGTCCTCCTGGTGCAGGAAAGACAATGCTCGCCCGGCGTTTGCCGTCGATAATGGCGGATTTAACCTCTGACGAAGCAGTCGAGGTTACACGCCTGCATAGCCTAGCCGGGCCTGCAGGTTATATCGACCGCCTGGTAACCCGCCCGCAAATGCGTACTCCTCATCATTCGGCAAGCGCGGAAGGAATCCTTGGCGGCGGCAGAATACCGCGTCCCGGAGAAATATCGCTTGCTCATTTTGGAGTGCTTTACCTGGACGAAGCGCCGCAGTTTCGTATCAATGTACTGCAGGCATTACGCGAACCTTTAGAAGACAGGGTTATAAGTATTTCCAGAGCAGAAGGACAAGTAAGGCTGCCTGCAGATTTCCAGCTATTAATGACAGCTAACGCCTGTCGCTGTGGAAAATTGGGTATGCGAAATACAGAAAACGCCTGTTTGTGTTCGCCGGAAGAAGTTAACCGTTACTGGCGCAGATTTGGCGGCGCTCTGCTTGATAGGGTGGAAATCCGTGCTGCCGTTATGCCGCCCAAAGCTGAAGAAATGGGTACACGCACAGCAGACATGGGGCAAGAAGAAAAAAGCGCAGTAATAGCTGTACGAGTTAAAGCGGCGGTGGAAATACAAAGGCATCGATTTAAAGGAATGAATATTCGCAGAAACGCCATGCTTCCTGCCGGACTTGTTCACAAGTTATGCCCCATGAATGAAAAGGCGGAAGACGCATTTTACAAAGCTGTATCCAAACTTGGATTTTCCGGCAGGGCTTATCATGGTGTTCTACGGACAGCCAGAACCATCGCCGACCTGGAAGGCAAGGAAATTATCGAGGTAGAGCATATTTTAGAAGCTGTGCACCACCGCAGACTGGGAGAAGACCCCTGGGAAATCCTGCAGATTTCCGGTTAGGAATTTTATAGTTAAGTTAGGTGAAAAGAGATATGACACTAGACAAATTAAAATATTTGAATAATAATGGACTTATTCGACAACTTGGTTATGCTGTAAAAAATACCCACAAGGGAAAGGAAGGCAGGTTATGGAACAGGAAAAAAAATTAAGCAAATTTACAAGAGGATATACTTTTAAAATAATCTTTTTGGCAGTTATGTTATTGTTACTGCTTATTCCATTATCGATGATCCGGGGGCTTGTTAATGAACGCAACAGAACGGCAGATACTGCGGAAGCGGACATCATGGAAGCATGGGGCAGCGAGCTTGTAGCGGCGGGACCATTTCTTATAATTCCCGGCAACAGAAGCGAAGAAACTCGTCGCTCTACACAGAATGGCGATGTAATTGATATTGTAAAAAAACCTTTCTCTTTAATAATAGCGCCGGAAAAACTTGCTATAGAGGCGGATTTTAAAACAGAAGTTCGCAGACGAGGAATCTTCTCTGTGCCGCTGTTTTTTGGCGATCTTTCCTTATCCGGCAGCTTTAATCCCGCAAAGGCAGCTTCCTCGCTTGCCGCCAACGAGGAAATTTATTGGGATCAAGCAGAGATTGTTCTTGTTCTTTCAAGCCAGAAAGGGATACGCAAAATTGACAGGGCGTTGTGGAACGGCCACAGTCTTTTCTTCCAACCGGGAAACAGGGAACTGAATATCGTTCGCAGAATAGACAAAATCAGGGTTATTGATGATTTTTCCACTGGCGGTATTTTTGCGGTTCTGCCTGGTGCTGCCAACACAGAATCTGTTTTTGATATTTCAATTGCAATGCAGGGCGGTCGAATGGTGCGCCTTCTTCCGACAGGGCAGGATACACGAGTTACCGTTTCTACAGACTGGGCATCGCCGTCTTTTCAGGGATCGTTTCTGCCGGGTAAATCAACCATTACAGACAGCGGTTTTAGCGCAGAATGGGACATTAGTTATTTAAGCCGGGATATTCCCCTGTTTTGGAAACACGAAAGAGGGGAAGGTAATCGTCGTGATTATTCCGCTTCTTTATTCGGATGGAACTTTTTCCGCTCTATTAACACATATTCGCTGAATATTAGGGCAGTTAAATACGCGATTCTTTTTTTAATTGTTCCTTTTTTAACTCTTTTCCTTCTGGAAATTTTTACCAAAAAAAATATTCACCCGGTTCCGTATCTGCTTTCCGGAATTGCAAATATAATTTTCTACCTTCTTCTACTTTCGCTTTCCGAGCAAATGATATTTCATCTTGCATATCTGATTTCTGCTTTAGCCGTAATTATTTTGCTTACACTTTATTCCCGTTCCCTGCTTCCTTCGTGGAACAAAAGCTGGTATATGGGAATTGTAGTAACAATTTCGTACATCTTATTGTACGCAGTTTTAAACGCCGAATCTTACGCGCTATTAATCGGTTCTATCGGAGCATTTACAGTTGTTGCGCTGGTAATGTATCTTACACGAAAATTAAATTGGTACAAAACAGACGAATGATTATGCAGTTGCCCGGTAAATAGCTATGTTTTTTTACGATTTATCAAAAGAAGAGCGGGAAAAAAAATGCCAAGAGATTCAGTTCGTTATAGAAAAAGAACTGGTCTCGAACAAATTAACGAAAATCCGCGGCTTTTTTGATGATGCCGATACCTATATTCGTAAGGCTGCATATTTGGCGATTGGCAGATTGTATAAAAATAAAGCGCTGCAGACTCCAATAATAACCGCCTTGGAAGAACTAATAGGATCGGAAAGCGAGAAAGTCCGCCAAACGGTTATTAATGCCGGCGGAGAAATAGCCATGACAGATCTTAAGGCGGTTCGTCATTTATTTGAAACAGGGCTTTTTGATAAGCATCATTCTGTAAAGAACGCAGTACAAGGATCGTTAAAAAAAGCAGGTCAGAAAAATCCAAAAGAAATTATAAAATTTTCTCAAAAATATATTAAACATTCAAACCCGGAAATAAGGCGGCAAATTATCCACGGACTCGAGCTTCGGGGCAGAACACATCCCGAAGACATTGTGCCATCGCTGCGCCTTTTGCAATTTGAAAAACACAAAAGAGTCCGCCCAATGCTGGTACATATATTTGGACAAATTAGTTACAAAAAAGGATGCCTGGAAAAAGTAACTGCGGAACTGCTGACATGGGAAGATAAAAAGTTAGCTGAAGAATGTTTCGAAGAAATAATCAAACAGCATGAACACGCAAATAGAAGTTTAAGAACAATAAAAGTTGTTTCGGCAGAAGATTGTAAAAAATATATAGAAGTTTCAAAAAAAAGAGTAAAGCAGAAAAACAAAAAATAATATTTGCAAGAATACCGGTTAAACAGCCAGCTCCGGGATAACTT
This sequence comes from Treponema sp., assembly GCA_031286205.1. Lineage (GTDB taxonomy): Bacteria > Spirochaetota > Spirochaetia > Treponematales > Breznakiellaceae > WQXQ01. Next base: position 931 of record JAITUR010000085.1, on the reverse strand, counting down.
CAAGAATTGCATCATCTATCTTGCGGCCTTTGGCGGAATAGCCTAATTTGCGGTCGGGGCGGACAGAGCCGTGGTAGTCGCTGCCTTCTGTAATATAAAGCCCCAGCTCTTTTGCAAGGATTTCCAGGCGGCGGCAGGAGCCGGGTTTTGCAGTGGGATGCCAGGCTTCAAGACCCATAAGCCCCTGATCTTTCAGGGCTTTTATCAGGTCGGGGAGCTTGCCCCACGAAACAAAGAGCGAAATTGGGTGGGCAAGAACAGGTATGCCGCCGGACTCGCGGATTAGGGCGACAGCTTCGTCAAACTTCATGCCCTCCTTTGGGGCAAACAACGGTTTTCCTGCTCCCAAATAGCGGTCAAACGCCTGGTTTACATTTTTAACGATTTTCCTTTTTATTAATAATGATGCAAAGTGGAGCCTGCCCAAAGAAGTGCCCTTTTGACCCCCTGCAATGGCTTCAAGCTCCGCCCATGCTGCATCAATATCAGTAATCATGCTGAATTCGTACATTTTATCCAATATTTGGCGGTTCCGGTTTACCCTTCTAAGGGACAGAGCTTGGACTGCGGCTAAAAAAGCGGGGGTTGGCTTGTTCAAACCCAGCCCCAAAAGGTGAAATTCCCCGCCGGGACCGGGTCCGGAGACACCATTTCTGCCTGTCCAATCAATATTTATCTCGATTCCGGGAATAAAACGGATATTGGCGGCTAAAGCTTCGTTTTTTGCGGCTTCCAAGCCCCCCAAGGTGTCGTGGTCGGTTAGGGCGATAGCTTTTAAACCTTGCTTAACCGCTTGTTTAATAAGCATTGCGGGGGGCAGTTCCCCGTCAGAAATATTGGAATGAGTGTGAAGATCTACCATTATCTATATTGTATCAATTTCTATGGATTTATACATTAGATTGTTGATCTATAGAGAAAAATTGATTAA
>JAITUR010000040.1 GCA_031286205.1 Treponema sp. | reverse complement strand
GGAGCTTATAAAATCCGGCAAGACACTTATCATTCTTACACATGAACTGGAAAAATGCCTTGCGCTTGCAAAAAAGTTTATTGTACTTTATAAAGGGAACAAGGTTTATGACGGCGCTGTTTCAGGTGCGCTGTCGCTCGATCTTGAAGCATGGGGAATCAGGCATCCGCTTAAATATTCGCAGCATAAGATAGAGGAATTGCTGTGGGTGTAAATCTGAACCGATCTAAACCCCGGTTAAAAATTTGCTTCCTAATACTATAATATTCTGTATTAACAGACTTGTATTTTTCTTAGAATTTGTGTATTGTTAAGTATAAAAATCTCTAACTTAAGAGGGGGCTGTTATGGCAAAAAGGGTTTCTTTTGTCCTGTTAATTGTTGCTCTGGGCATTTTTGGATGCGATTTTTTTAACAACCCATTAAGCGAATATATTGATAATGCTACCAATTCTGCCGAAGGACTGCCGGACTTTGTTGTCATAACTGACCACTATAAAAGGCCGTCTGATGGCGTAATAGCCATCCCTCCGGGGGGGGGGGGGGGGGGGGGAATACCCTTGTTCCCAAACCCCCTCGCAATGCGCAAGGTTTTGATTTATATTTGGAATTGGAAGGCGAAGGCAAAGAAATAGCTTTCGCCGAGCAGCTACCCAATAACAAGCGGATGATTCTTGTAACAATTACCAACCCGGAGCACGGATATGAATTAGACCTTACTATAAAAATGTCTGCCAACGGCAGACCCATGCCCTCGTACAAACTGCCAATAATGAAAGCCCTTTATTTGAATGCGAATCTGGCTTCGCTTGTGGTAAGTCAGGATGGTTCTTTCCTTCTTCCACCGGAAACGCTGTATCCAGAATTTGACCCCTCGGAGAGAAATTATGTCGTTAATGTTCCCGAAGATACCAACTATGTCTTTATAAGAGCCGAGTTGCCCGAAGATGTGTATTCTACAGCTAAGTTGTTCAGCGGAAATGCTGAGAAAGCTAACACAAACTTAACTACATCTTTTGATTCTGGTTCAATCGATTTGGAGTACGGCTCTAATGTATTTGAAATAGTTGTTACTGCCGACAGCGGTGAAACCAAGACTTATACCTTGACGGTAGACAGGGAGTTAAGTTCCGCTAACATAATAGAGAAATTTGAAATAACTGATTTTCTAGAGAATGAAGTGTCTGTGGACATCGACCATGACGAAAATACAATTGACGTAATAGTACCTATTGAAACTGATCTGAGCAATCTTGATGTAAAAGTAACTCACACTGGGTTTTCTGTTCAACATAATGGCACAAACGGAACAGCGAAAACAAATAACCCTGCGGAGTTTTTCGATGTTGACTTTTCGACCTCATCAAGAACCTTTACAGTAATAGCCGCCAATGAAGACCCTAGGTCTTACACGGTTACAGTAACCCCTATGGATCCTGTGGCAACTGTAAGCATAGTAGGTAGTGAGCAGGATAAGGTTTTTGGCAGCCTTGAAGATGCGTTTGCCTATGTAAATTTACTCTCAGGCAGTATCACTGCAACAATTACAGTGCTGCAGGATATAGAAGAGCAAGAACCAATTACCATAACAGCAGTCACAAGCAGCAAGACAATTAATCTTGTCAGCGAAGGTGAAAACACTATAACCCTTACAGATGATGGAAGCTTGTTCGCGATACCTTCCAACGTAACACTTAATATTGGAGGCACTAGTTCAAATAAGTTGACTCTTAAAGGAAAAGAAGGCAACGGTTCTGCTCTTGTTACAGTAAGCGGCGGAACCTTTACGCTTGGTGCCAATGCTATAATAACCGAAAACAAACGCTCCTCTAATGCTGGTAACAACGGCGGCGGCGTGTATCTAAACGGCGGCACCTTTAACATGACCGGCGGCACTATTTCAGGTAACAGCGCAACCAATGGTGGCGGTGTATATGTAAACGGTGGAATCTTTGACTTTCAAAACGGCACAATATCAGAAAACAGTGTAGCCAATGGCGGTAGTGGCGGCGGTGTGTACTTTGCCGGTACCACCTTTAACATGAGCGGTACAGTTGCAGGCACTGTAATATCAGACAACAGTGCAACTAATGGTGGCGGCATATATGTAGCGAGCGGTACCTTTACCATGAACGGCGGTGCGGTTTCTGCTCCGGCTAACGGCACTGCGATTTACAATAGCTCCACTTCCAATACCGCAATAAGAATCAACGGCGGCAATGTCACTGCGACGGGCACAAGCGGTATTGCAGTTCACAGTATCAACAGCACAGTCATTGTTTCACAAACGGCAGGACCGGTAACTTCAATATCTTCGGGAAACACAAACACAAGCCGGGGAACGATTTTTATTGACGCTGCTAACACTAATGAACGGGTTAGAATAGAGGGCGGCACAGTGAGTAATACTAATGCGTCGGGCAATTTTGTTTATGCAGGCAACGGACAATTGACAATTAATAGGACATTATTAATACCTGTTAACAGAATACACCCCAACACAGTAAAGCTAGGAACTAACAATAATTTTGAAAGATATTTCACACTCTTTCAAACTGCATTTAGTAGCACACCAGCTAATCAAACCTCAACAATTACTGTATTACAGTCTACAGAAATAACTGATTCAGGTGAATTTGTACTTGACAGCAACAAAGATATACACATTGTTGTTGAAAACGGAAGAACGCTTGGGATTATTCTTGCCCCTGGAAACTTTCCTGTGTTTAATATTCAAATAGGTTCAACCCTTACGCTGGGATCAGATTCACCATTAGCAACCGGAATTCTTACCCTGAGTGGAGACGACAAGGATGCCCAACCGAATCGTAGAGGTGTTTTCAACGATGGAACGCTTAATATGTATAAAAATGTAACTATAAGTAATTTTTATACTTCAGGCGATGGCGGCGGTGTGTATGTGGGTCTCAACTGTACCTTTAACATGTACGGCGGTACTATATCTCACAACAAAGCTCTAGACGGCAATGGCGGCGGCGTGCGAGTATTCGGCGGCACCTTTACCATGCGCAACAACAGTACCATAGAGCATAACACTGCATTCTTCAGAGGCGGTGGTGTGCATGCTAGTAGCAGCGGCAGCAATGTTGGCGGCATTGTTACCATGTGGGATACTGCAAAGATAAGCAACAACATCGGAGGAAATACAGGCGGCGGTATTTGTGTTGACGGTCAGGGCTCCCGCTTTACCATGAGAGATCAAACAATAATAAGTAACAACAGCGTAATCGGCATACCCGCCCGACCACCCGACATACCCGCCGCCCGCGGTAATGGCGGCGGAGTAGCTGTAGTCGTCAGCAGCAGATTTGAGTTGTATGGGGGTAAGATTTACGGGAATGATCTTGGGGATGAAAGTTTTGCAAACACAGCAGAGTTTAATGGTGCTTCTTTTTACAGTTCAAACGGGGTGTGGACTTATATATGGAATGGCACTAGTTTAGTAAATTTAACCCCCTCCAATCGTGTCTTCGACAAAACACTTGAAGGATTTGAATTTGATGGGAATCCCTTTCAAGATGATTAGCGGATTGATTGTTAGTGGCTAGTTGCTAGTAGTTAGTAGTTAGTTATTAGTTGCTAGAGGGAGCTGTGGTGCCAGGCACGTACAAAGAGCAGTGAGAATTGCAAAAGAGAAAAGAGAAAATAGAAAATACTTGGAGCTATTTGTCTTAAGGGCATGAACTTAATGGTAGACCCCGGAAATCAAAAATTAATTGGTGTGCACGGGAAAAAAATAGTATTCAGGGTGTAGGGTTAAGGGAAAACCCCTCATATACCCCCTACCCCCGCTTTACAAGCTAACCCGCATTATGATACAATGTACCGAAAAGGAGTCATAAAAGTCATAAAAAAATGCAAACAGAAAAAATAGCGCATCCCATAGGCGCCAAGCTTATTGTTATTATTACCGTACTATTGCTGCTTTCTCTGGGCGCCATAACGGTTTTAGTCTCTATCCTTATGTCCAGTGATGTCCAGGTAACTGCCGAGGACAATAACTTTTCTGTAAACAGACGATCCGCTTCGGAAGCCGAAAGCTTTTTAGGAATGACAAGATCAAATACACTTGTTCTGCTGGATACCCTGAATGCTCTGGGCGGCACATCTGTGGCGGCAGATTTTTTCTTCGAGCGTAATCAGGAAATTGCCTTTGTCGGTGTTTTCAGGAATAATCCTATGGGGGGGGGGGGTAGCTTCATCTTTACAAGGAGCCTTTATAATAGAAGGTTCTTTCTGTCCAGAGAGCTGGAATTAAATATAACCGACGATTTTCTGGAAGCCCAAGAAGAGGTGTTGGAACGATCCATCGCCGGCGAAACCCTGCTGGTTAATGCTGCCCCTGTTTTTGGCGTACCTGTACTTGCCCTTGTTTATCCCTGGCACGAAGCAGGAATACAAGAAGCGGCAATAATATTTTTCTCTTCCAACTCTTTAACAGAAACATTCAGCGAGGGTGTAAATCTTTCGTTTTTGGTAAATGATGCCGGAGACTACCTTATACATGCAGATTTCGATCTTATACATGCCGGGGCAAGTGCCTTAAGCTCGCCCTTTGTAACAATGATGCTGGAAAGCACCGAACAAGGACTTCAAACTCTGTACAAAGATACAGACGGCGAAAGATACTTTGGCGCTTTCAGAAAACTTTCCATAGGAAATGCTTCTGTAATAACAATAATACCCCGCGATTTAGTTTTCGAAGGAGTAGCAGCCACCACACGGCGAAATATCTACCTTACCGGAGCGGTTTTATTGCTTGCCATTCTTTTTGTTTGGTTTTTTAGCAAAACAGTCAGCGTTCCCTTAAAAATATTGTCAGCTGCAGCACTGCAAATAGAGGGCGGCAATTTCGAGTTAAACTTAACGCCAAAAACAAAAGACGAAGTTGGTTTTCTTACCAAAAGTTTTCAAAAAATGAGCGGGGCTTTGGGAATCTTTGGCAGATTTACAAACAGGGAAATTGCAGTCCGCGCCATGAGGGGCGATATTAAACCCGGAGGTCTTCCTAAACACGCAACTATTTTCTTTTCTGATATTCGCGGCTTTACCGAAAAAAGCGAAAACTTTACCAAGGCATTTGGAGAAGATGCTTCCAATAAAATTGTTATCTGGTTAAACGAATATCTTTCTCGCATGGTTGATTGTGTAGAAAAAACAAACGGCGTTGTAGATAAATTTATCGGAGACGCTGTTATGGCTCACTGGGGTACAGCTTATTCAGCGGGCAGCCCCGAAAAAGATGCATATTATGGCGTTCATTCCGCTTTGTTAATGCGGGAAGCGCTTTTAGAAATGAACAAAGGCCGCAAGGCAGAAGATGTGCATAGTCCGCCCATCACTATTGGCTGCGGTCTTAATTCCGGAATAGTTACCACAGGTCAGATTGGCAGCGAACAGCGAATGGAATACACAGTTATAGGCGATCCTGTTAACCTTGCAAGCCGTGTAGAAGCTCTGAACAAAGCTATGGGAACAGACATACTTATTTCCGAAGATACCTGGCTGCTTGCGGGGGAACATTTTATTACAGAAGAAATGCCATCGGTTACTGTAAAAGGAAAAGAAAAACCGGTGCGAATATTTGCCGTTGTAAATCTTAAAGGCGCGGAAGGTCCGCAGACACTGGCGCAGTTGCGCGAGCTTTTGGGTATTCAGCCGCCGGATATTGCCAAAGTGGACACAAGCGCGGAAGAAGTTAAATATAAAATAGGAGGATCGGATGAGACTTAACAAGTCGATTTTTGCCGATATCCTGATTATTATTTTTTGTACCGCCGGATCTGTCCTTTGCGTTTTCTTTTTTTGGGGAGATCTGAATATTACACTTTACCGGCTGGATGAACAGCCTGTGGGAACCATCACTTTTAGATACAATACCGCGCAGCGGCGTTTTGTAGACAGAGTAATTTGGGACAGACTGCGCAATGAATCGCCGGTGTATAATGGAGATTTTATTCGTACTGCCAATATGTCGGAAGCCAGTATCACTTTTGTACACGGCGATGTTGTAGATTTATTATCAAATACACTTATTCAAATTTTCGCAGACACCGAAGGTTCAATAGTTGATTTTTCCGGCGGAGGAATCAATGTTAACACTGTTTCCGGATCCGGCATGGTTATCTTGTCCGGAGACAGACATCTTGCAGTTGACTCCGGCGCGGCAGTACGGCTAACTACTTTAACGGAAGGCTCTTTGGATCTGGATGTCATGGAAGGGACTGCTGTTTTCGAAAACGCGGGCGAAGCGCTTGTTATCGAGGCCGGTTCCGGAGTATTCTTGAATGCCGCAGGAGAAACGCAGCCTGTTCCGCGGGCAGTAGCGGTTTCCCCTTCTGCCGGAGCGCGTTTTTTAAACCAGTCTGTTCAGGCACTCCCTGTCGATTTTATCTGGAACAAAGTAAACTATGCAGTCGATACTCATACACGGCTAGAGGTTGCCTCTGACAGAAGTTTTAACAGCATCCGATTTGCAGAAGCCACAAGCGCAGACAGGTTTGATGTTGCCTTGCCGGAAGGAATCTGGTTTTGGCGTCTGTATCCTGTAGCAGGAGAAGCGCAGCGGCAATCAGAAGAAATCCCATACTCAAGAATTACAGTTGTTCACAGCCCCTTGCCCCGGCTTATTAGCCCCGCGGAAAGACAGGTATTTAATTACCGCAGCCGCTTTCCTTCGGTGCGTTTTGTGTGGGCATCTTCGCCGGATGTTTCCCAGTATATTCTGGAAGTTGCCAATAATCCTTCCATAACAAATCCGACTTTAACCCTGCAGGTGCGTTCCGGCGCAGGAGATCAGGCTTCTGTGGTTTCTTCTGCTCTGGGAGAAGGAACCTGGTATTGGCGGGTTACGCCGGTATACAGCCGCAACGCTGTGGTAAATATATCTACATCTAATGAAGTACGATCCTTTGTTATCGAACGCGATGCAGTTGCCTTGCCTGCACCCGTGCTTACAGCTCCGGCAGACGGCGCCTTGATTAATATCGAAACAGGCAGAAGGGATATTCTTTTTTCGTGGCAGAAAAGGGGAAACGAAACTATCTCTTACACCCTGCGTATATCCGCAAACAGCAATATGAGTTCCCCTGTTATCGAACAAACCATTACCGATACTTTTTTCCGCTATGGCGCTAACGAAACCGCTATCAGTGCCGGAACATGGTACTGGACTGTTCATCAGACAGGGCAGGACGGAACTGTTTCTCCGCCTTCGCAAACAAGGACTTTTAACGCCTTGCGTGGAGAAGTTGTCCAACGCCTGCTATTTCCTCCGGACAGTTATACAATTGCGGATAATCTTCTTCCGGATATGCGCTTTACTTACAGAACGAATCTGGAAAATACCCGCTTTCAAATTTCAACTAACAGTAATTTTTCTTCGCTTGTTGTTGATGAGCCTTCCGCTTCGGAAGCCTATACTGTTCGTTCGCTGCAAAGCGGAAATTATTACTGGCGTATAGTAAGCGGTACCGGAGCGCAGCAGCGTGGAAGTCCGGGACACCGCCTTACAGTAGCTGATCCTTTGCCTCCTCCCTTGCTTCAACGCCCGGTTTGCGGTATTTTTGTCGCCCATGATGATGGCAGGCTTGTTATCAGACAGGGATACCCGGTTCAATTTAACTGGACACCGCAGAGTGACGCGCATTATTACAGTTTTAAGCTGTACCGTGGGGGAAATATGCAGACACCTATTCTGGAAACAGTGCTAACGACTCCCGGTTTTTCCCTGAACATGGACAACTACGCAGAAGGTGCTTATACCTGGACTGTGCAGGCTTTTTTACGAGAAAGCGCTTTAAGTTCCAGGCGGACAGGTCTTTCTGCATCACATGTTTTAGGTGTCTGGCATCTGCGTCCGGTGCAGCTTGAACAGCCGCACAGCGGAGTGGTATATACTGCTTTGGATGCTTCGCGCAGACCCGCTATGGCGCGCTGGTCTTCGCGGGAAGCTCCCGCCAATGTCCGGTTTGTTTTGGCTAGGGATATAAACATGACAGATATTGTCTTTGAACGCGCCAGTGTACCCAATGAATTTACCTTGCCCCGTCTTAGCGACGGAGATTATTACTGGGCTATTCAAGCTCAAACCGTTGATGGTTATGATATTTCTTCTCCAACACCATTTCATTTTCAGGTATTGCCTTTCCCTCCCTTGCCAACACCCAGAAACCGTTTGCCCGCCGACAGGCATACTATTACACCTCAGCATGTCAGGACTTCCCGAAGTTTAGATTTTTCCTGGAGCAGGGTAGAAGGCGCAAACGGCTATATGGTAACTGTTTATAGGGGAGAAAGAAGAAATCGCGTAACGGTATTGCAGTCGCCGGTAATTACGGGAACCAAATTCACGGTAGAAGATATACGAACTCTGGGGCGGGGAAATCTTTTCTGGTATGTAGAAGCTCTGTATGTTTTGGAAGATGGTCATATAGAACAGCGAAGCCGCCCGGAGGAACTTAGATTGAATATTGATATTCCTATACCGCAGAAAATAGAAACCAGGGATTCAGGTACACTATATGGCAGTTAAAAAATGGTTTGCCCTTACGGGAATGTTTTTACTTTTTACCTCTTTAATCTTTGCGCAGGCTGATACAGAACAGGCGCCCGAAGCTGCACAAAATTATTATATCGACCGCAGCGAAAGAGATCCTCGCTTTATTCAGCGTCTCTTGTGGGATAAGGCCGATCATGCTTTGCGTTACGAGCTTATTCTGGAACAACTGGGAACAAACGGAAGATACAGTGAGATAGAACGAGTCAGTGTAGAAGAAGCTTTCGCCGAAGTTTCCCTTAGAGTAGGTAATTACCGTTACCGTGTAGAGGTTTATGATTTTTTTGATGAGCTTGCCTTTTCCACCGAATGGCGGGAGTTTTCTATTATCCGCGCAATACAGCCGGGACTAACAAGTTTTTACCCGTCGGCATTTTATCTTGATGACGACGAAGAATGGGTGATTAACCTGCGTGGCCAAAACCTGCTTCCTGAATCGGAAATTTATCTTAAGCAGGATAATAGAATAATAAGACCTCAGAGCCACGACAGCAACGGATCGTCTTCTCGTCTTGTGTTTTCCGAAATATCTCTTGCTCCCGGGAAGTATGTTGTCTATGTCAGGAACCCCGGCGGTTTGGATGCTTCTATGGGAACCTTTACCATCTCCTACAAAAAACTCCACGATCTGAACATTTCTTTGGGGTACGCTCCAATTGCTCCATTATATGGATTCCTGTTTAAAGACTTTACCTGGAATACGTCTGAGAAACTGGACGCGCCCTTCCCTGACAGCTTCTACTTTCTGGGTGCTGCCGCCAAAATTAATTTTATTATTGCCAAGCGTTCCTGGGGGTTTTTGGGAGTAGAAGCTTCTGCCTCCTTTACATATATGCAGCATAAAAAAGATGATTATACATCCGAGGCTTTATTTCTGAACACTCATCTTAGTCTTTTGTATCAAAAGTATATTATTAAAAATGTTTTTGCAATTAACATTATTCTGGGCGGAGGCTTTGTTACACTATTAGATTTTTATTATGAATACCCGGTAGGAACACCCACAGAAAAAACAAACAGCTTTATTCCTTCTGCTATTGCGGGATTTTCCGCCGTACTATTTTTCTCTAAACCTTTTTACATAAACGCAGGAGCAGATTTTATTCAAATGTTCCCTCCGGACAATCCCTTACCCGGCTTTCTCCGCCCATTTTTAACAGTGGGTGTATGGCTGTAAATAATAAATTATAAAAATATACCGGTATTAAAAATTTAATATATATACTTGAAAAATTAAGTAAAATATGATACAACAAAAATTGTTATGAAAAATAAAAGTGCTGTTTTTAAGTACAAAACAATTAAAGGACCTTTGCACAAAATTCCTGCGCTTATTAAGCTTGCTCTTTTATTACCCGTGTCAATAATATGTATGTCATTACCGCTATATTGGCTTGCTGTTGGAATAGGCGCGGCAATAATTACAGCTTTTTTATGCAGATTCACAATCCGGGAACAATTAACTGACTTAAAACCCGCACTCTATTATGCGGCTCTTATGTACGGACTCTCTGTCTTTTCCAATTTATTTGAAAACCAAATAAATCTGTATATATTTATTCCTGAACCGGCTTATTTGCAAATTATTCTTAGGCTTACGCTTGTTATTCAGATCTCCGCACTTTTATTCCGAACTACAAGCTCTCTGGAAATAAGAGAAGGATTATGCAGAATTAACAAACAACTGGGGACATTTATTTCTCTTTTTTTAAGTTTTATTCCCCAAATTTTTGAAAACTGGAATATAATAAATAATGCATGGAAAGCAAGAGGCGGAAGGAACGGATTGCGTAAGATTAAAACAACGATTTTTTTATTAATCTCGCTTAGCATGGAAAAAGCTTCGTTAAAGGCAAAGGCTCTGGGGGCAAGAAATGAAATTATCAAGTAAATCAATGCTGTTAACTTTTCTTAGAGAAAAAAAAGGAGAGCCAATCAGCGGAACAAAACTTTCTAAAGAAATAGGCATTTCCCGGGTTGCAGTATGGAAAGCGGTTCAGTCTTTATTGGAATCCGGCTACTCTATCGAAACAACCGACTCGGGATATCATATCGATCCAAAAAAAGAAAAGGATTTTTTGTACCCTTGGGAGTTCGGCAAAAAGGAAAAACTTTTTTACCATTTTAAAAATACAGACAGCACCATGAACAGAGCGCGCGAGCTTGCTTTAAAAAATGCGGCAAGCGGAAGCGTAATAACCGCAGAAAAACAAAGCGCAGGCAAGGGACGAAATGGCAGAACATGGATTTCCAGACAGGGCGGACTTTTTTTTACAATATTGGAACGCCCGCGCCTTGCAATAGCCGACTATACCCTATTCTCTCTTGTTACGCAAATTGCAGTTGTAAAAACAATTTCGAGCATTGCCGGAAAAAAAGCATTCCTGCGCTGGCCCAATGATATTTATATAAACGGGCGAAAGATTGCAGGCGTTACTACAGAAATTTCGGGAGAGGGAGATTTAATTTCCTGGCTTTCTGTCGGCATTGGTGTAAATATAAATAATCCCGTACCATCCGCCAAAACAACAAGTCTTACTGAAGTTTTAGGGCATAATGTTTCTCGCCGAATAGTTTTGCAAAAAATACTCGAACAAATTGACATTGTAAACAAATCATTTACATCACAGGCTGTTTATACACAGGGCAACAGGGCATTGGCGGAAGAATGGAATTCCCTTGCAGATTGTATTTCCGCAAAGACTGCCGTTTTTGAACCTGCCAATAAAAACGAAAACTCGCTGGATAAACCCGGCAAAATTTTAGCGCGGGGAATATTTCAGGGAATCGATCCCGCAGGAAGATGTATTTTAAAAACAGAAGATAAAGGCAATTTATTTTTTAACCAAGGCTCAGTCTCGCTGGCATTGATAACATAAGGGTAGAATGTCTAAAATATTTTTTCAGGCAAGGAATTTCCTTACCTGAAAAAAGCATACAAGCAGTTATTTTTTAGGAATTACAAAAAACCGTGCCTCGAATCCCCATTTTTCAAAGGCAAGTCTTGAATGAATTATCCTGCATTTTAGACCGGTTTCTCCCACAAGAGGTCCAAGTTCGCTGTGAAACGGATCATCACTTGGGCAAACAATGGCTACATGTCCCGGTCCTTTTGAATTATAACAGGCGGCAAGAACGAGTCCGCCATCATTTGCCTCCTGCTGCGCTTCAGCATCTGAAATTTCTTTTGCGTTTTTTACCGCATTCTGAAACATTGTATTTGCTGTTGTCCAATTAATTCCTCGCGGATCAAGGAATATGCTCATATCGCCGCCAAGATTTTCTGCAATTCGATTGGCTCCGCGGTTACACCAAGTTGTTTCTGTGTTTCCGTTTGCATCGGGATACCCTGCTTGAACATCAGGATTATCAAGAACATTTAATATTCCAGAAACTATTTTTTCTGCATTATCTTTCATTACTTACTCTCCTATTTTACTATCTATTTCAGGAACTAAAGATTCAAGAGCTTTTGCGTACAGTGCAGGATCAAGCTCTTGATACGGCATGGCGTTATCTGATGGAGTAAATTCCAAAAACCAGCCCAGAATCTGCGGACCCGGTATACGGATATAAAAAAAGTTTTCGGAACCTCCAAAATAAGCGGATTCACTTTGGCTTTTACTTGAATTTGATGAATTAGTCCTGAAGCACAAAAATCCCCCGCTGCTGTTTTGGTTACTCTCCATATATTCCCTGTTGGATTTTTGCTCATCCTTGTTGGCTTCAATTCGAATTGTAATATCCTTGGCAATAACAAATCCTATGGGAAAAGCGGATAAAACATAATCCAACTTTTCTTTTTTTCCATCCACATTATAGGTAACAAGTTTATTCAGATTCTCCGTAACATTTTCACCTTTAGAAAATACTTCCTGGACCTGATCTTTATGCAGCCCCCTGCTGTAACGAATATCAGCAAGCCTGAAATAATTATTACTTAGTTTTAAGATATTGGGATTAAACCAGCCGCCGCGGTTAATAGTAACTTTTTTAATTCTAAAACCAATTTCTACTTTTTCACTTGTTTCCAGCCTCTCCTGACTTTCACTTGAGCTAGAGCTCTCAGAACGCCCGCTTGCCGACCAAAACCAGCCGCCTACATTCCAGCTTTTGTGGCTGCTAGTACTGGCAGATGTATTACTACTCAAAGATTCATGTTCAGAAGACTTTATAACCACATCAATAAAATTATTATCTTCTACATCTTCTGTGTCAGCTGTCATAAGAGGTGCATCTGCATTTTCTGCATTTTTATCTTTACTAATTTCGGAAAGCGTCCCTGTTACCAACGGAGTAAGAAAATCCAAATCAGCCTGAACGGTTTTTATTTGCTCTTCGATTCGTATTTTATGCAGCCGCATATCTTTTACCTTTGCTTCAGAAAAAGCCATACGGGCATCGGTAAGTTTCTTTAATTCATGACTCACTTTCTGCTGTCCTTCAAAAGTGTCTACAATACCGTCTATCACATCTTTTGACAATCCTTCGATAAGAGCATATATATTTTTTTGCTCGGCATTAAAAGAACCTTCCCCCGCCTGCTGTATACCGGACATTATTGTCTTTGCTTTTTCCAAAGGATTGCTTACTTCTTTGTAAATATTGACAACTGCTCTTACTGCCGAAACCGCACCGCTGCCATATTTTTTTATCATATTCAATTCGGCATCGCTTAAACTTTTTTCGTGTCTTTCTATATTATCGCTTAGCTCTTTTTGTTTTTCTACAGGGATTTCTATAACTGCCTGTTCCGCTAAAAGAGCTTCGAGACTACGCAGACGAGCCTTTTTTGCCCGATAGTCCGCCAATAAACTCTCTGTAGCCATTGTAAGATCTTTTGGGCTAAGATTTGGACGCAATGCCTTAAACCAATCACTTGGCTGAAACTGTACCGGATAAATATCAGATGAACCATCCAAAGAACGCCTGACGCTTGCGCGTATTTTTTGCTTTGTTTGCTCAAGTACCTCCGAAGGAGACGAAACATTAAGAAAACCCAACAGAGTTAGCACTTCGTGATAATTACCGCGTACTACAGCATCGTTGTAATAATTATTTATATCTTCTTCACGCACAAGCCCTGTGCTGGATACCCATCTTGCATATCCGTTAAGATCTTCTCCTTCTTTTAATTCGTCATACTTTTTATCCTTTTCAGAATACCATTCATTGCGCTTTTCCAGATATTGCCGATATAACTCCTTTGATAACCCCATGCGCGAAATTTCTTTCTGCTCTCCGTCAATTTCATCGTTAACTTTCTCCATCAGCCAACGGCGTAGATTCTTTTGGTCATTAACAAAACTTTTAAGTTCTTCAAGACGCGGAACAAAATTATTTAATACAGTACTGTACACTGTTGATAATTTTTCTCCATTTGGGCCCTGTACAACAGGTGAAACATCAAACATCTCGTCCGACAGCAAGAATTCATTTTCCTGCACAGGATAAGGTTTTGTTAAAACACTGTAACAGTCATCGGTATCATATTCGAAATCCTTGCTGTTTAAAGGCCGTGACGGAAACTCCATAACGAACAATTGATTTCCTGCACCCAAAAGACCATTTACTTTTTCATAGATAATTGAAATTACCTCATCCGTGCTTTCCTGCAGTCTTTGTAAAATACTTTTAGCCATAAATTACTCCTTCCAAATATAGTTTTGCTCAATTTTAAATAAACAGAAAGCAAAAATGCGGAAATTAATTTGAACTTTAAGTGAATAAAATAAATATTTGAAATTAAAAAAGTAAAAAACTATTTCCGTTTATTTGCCAATTTCAGGTATAGAATTAATTAAGGAGCATGATATGAATATTTCAAAGATAGACAAATGGTTGTCGGAAAAGAATATCATTCTAGGGGAAAGTTTTTCATCTGCTCTTCGCAATTACGCAAAGGAATATAAAAAAAAAACGTTTATCTACACTGGATGAGGTTTATAGTTTAATAGGAGTAAAAAAACAGAATATATTTTATTGGCAGAACAATCCTGTCAGAACACAGACTAAGAAATGTTTTAAGCACAATGTAATACGCGATGCAGGAAAAATATTTGAGTTAAGCGAAAAAGAAATTGAGCTATTGGCTAATAAGGCGGGGTTGTCATTTTGCACCGATATAAAATTTTCGGAATACTTTAACAAGTTAATATCGTTATATCCGGGAAAAAAATATGAGTTGTATGATGCTGCCCAGATTAGCGAAAGAATGTATAGATATGTAAAAAACGGACAATTTTTAACAAAAGAAACATTACTGGCACTGGCAATATCTTTGGAATTAAAATTGAATGATATTCAGGTTTTATTAAAAAAAGCAGGTTATATTCTATCCGGCTCACTGCCTAACGACATGATAATTATCTGGCTGATTGAGCATGACGAGCGTTCCAGCAAAAAAATCAATTATGTTTCATATATAAACGATGTTTTATATAGCCTGGAAATGCCGTTACTTATGACTCGGGATAAGTTTTAATATCTTATTTACCGCCAAAGTATGAAATATATTTATTATAATTAGAAAGCATAGAAACCCGGCCTCTAATTAAGTCATATTAATTCACCGTCTCCCGGTACAATTCCCTGTTCGACATAAACAAGATCAACACAGTGTCCCTTGGCAGTCTGTACGGAACAGTAAAGTCGCCGCCCTGGTAATTTACGGTTATTAGACGGATTGTTTCCCCGGTCGGCGTTTGAGCGTCCAGCCTAACCGATAATGGATACGGATTTTCCGGTATTGTTCTGCGGAAAACACCAAAGATTTCGTTATTTCCAATAGAGGCAGGACTTGTTAAGACAAGTTCAACAACTGTATTCTGGGGAGCGGTTGTACCTGCGGGCGGAATTTGCGAAACAACAACTTCGCCTTTTTCATCTCCGCGCGCTTCTCTTGTAGTAAAACGGAAATTAACGCCGCTTGTAGAAATTGTCTGTAAGGCTCTGGAAAATTCAAGACCTGTTAACTGCGGAATAGTAATCAAACTATTTTCTCTGCCCCTGCTTACAACAAAAACCATCTCTGTAGGACCGGAAATTTCTGTCCCAGGATCAGGCTTTTGTGTAAGAATAATTCCCGGGTTTTCAGAAGAAAATTCGTGCATTACAGGTTCTCTTATTGCAAGAAGCCGCCCGGAACCTGATGTAGCATTAATAGTATTAAAATCCATTCGAACATCTTCTACATTGCGGCCGACAAAATTTTCTACCCTGTTTAAGACAACGCCCTGGCTAACCACAAGACGAACACGCCTGCCGGCTTTTACAATAGTTCCGGGTTTTGGTTCCTGCTCTAAAATAAGCCCTTTATCCAATGAAGTTTGTGTATAACGCTGTTGAATACGAGGATACAATTCTTTTACCTGCAATTCCATAAGCGCCTGCATCAGTTCTTTTTCAACTACATCAGGAACCATTACCTGTTCTGCACCGCGTACTACCAAAAAGAAAACAGAAATAGCAATGATGCCTATAAAAACCACCAATACTAAAATTGATATAATAAAAATTCTAAAATTACCGGAAACCGAATCTTCTATCGATCCTAAATCTAAACCCATAAATGCCTCTCTATTATTTTAAGTTAAATTGCTTCCTATAAAATCGCGCGCTCCGTTAAGAAAATCCTTCCAATAAAGCGCTTTTTTTCCCTGATACTGCAATTCAGAAACAGCCAAAATACCGTTTCCCGCCTGGATCATTATACCATATTGATTATTTATACCCAATACCTGTCCCGCCTTGCCATCGCCGCCGCAAAGTACGCCTGCTTTTAGTATAAATAATGTTTTGCCGTTATGAATAGTCCTGTACAAGGGCCAAGGGTTATAAGCCCGTATCCCGGCATCGATTTCTGCGGCGCTAAGCCCCCAGTCAATAATCCCGTCATCTTTATTAATTAAACGACAATAACTAGCTTGATTGTGATTTTGCGGTGTCCCCTGCTCCCCTGCGGCTATTTTACCCAGTGCCAAGGGCAGCATTTCTGCGGCTTTTACCGCTGCAATCAAGCTTAAAGAAGCCGTAGTTTCTGTACCATCCAATTGCATTTGTTCTGCCGCCAATATATTGCCGGAATCAATCTCTAAAGCTATTTTTTGAATGGAAATGCCGGTTATTTTATCGCGATTTAAGATAGAAGCCTGAATCGGAGTTGGACCCCTGTATTTTGGAAGCAGACTTGGATGTATATTGATACCGCCCAAAGGAAACAACGCTAGAAATTTTGGTCCAAAAATTTTCCCATATGCAAAAGTAACAAGCATATCGGGCTTTAGGGCGGCGATTATTTCCCTTGCGGCAGCATCAAGCTTGACAGGTTTTAAAATAGATACGCCAAGTTTTTCCGCTGCCTCTCCCACTTCTGTTGACTGCGGAGTTCCATGTCTTCCTTTTGGGGTATCCGGGTTGGTAAGCACTCCAATTAGATTGATACTCTTGTCTGACGCAAGAGCTTCCAAACAAGGCACTGCAATGGCGGGGCTTCCCGCAAAAATAATTCTCATTCTTGCCTCTTGTCCTTCTTCCTTGTTACTTCTCCTTTTTCGTATTTTTCTATCAGTTTTTCCCGTTTATCCTGCGGCAGGTGTTCTAAAAAAAGAACTCCCTCTAAATGATCGTATTCGTGTAAGATTACCCGCGCTACAAGCCCCTCAGCCTCTATGGTAAATGGCTTGCCTTTTTCATTCCATGCCTGCAATTTAATAGCTTCAGGGCGAACCACAGATGCATACACACCGGGAATAGAAAGGCAGCCTTCTTCACATTTTGCAGTTTCTGCAGATGTTTCTATAATTGACGGATTAATAAAAACTCTGGGATCGTCATTCTGAATATGGGTTACAAAAATTCGTTTATTTACGCCGATTTGCGGACCGGCAAGCCCTAATCCCTGTTCGGACTCCAGAGTTTCAAACATTT
Organism: Treponema sp.; assembly: GCA_031286205.1. Classification (GTDB taxonomy): domain Bacteria; phylum Spirochaetota; class Spirochaetia; order Treponematales; family Breznakiellaceae; genus WQXQ01. Next base: position 7,026 of record JAITUR010000040.1, on the reverse strand, counting down.
TTTTTGCCAACTCAATAATTTCAGCATCGATTTTTTCGACTTTTTCCGCTTTCTGCCGCAATAAATCATTGCCTAAAGTAATTATCTGCATATTATATATTACTAAAAAATCAACTTTTTATCAATTATAACGGGGTAACTAATTAACATGAAAGGCGCAGAAGGAGGGCGAAATTAATGATTAATGTATTTTTCTGCGTTAAATTCCGCGTCTTTTGCATTAACTATTTACCCCTCCTATCAATTCCCCCAAAAATATGCTATAAATAACTTATGCCAATAAAGATACCCAGAGCTTTGCCCGCCTTTGATGCCCTTTCGCACGAGCGGATCTTTGTAATGACAGAAGATCGCGCGGAACAGCAGGATATTAGACCTTTAAGGGTGGGAATAGTAAACCTTATGCCCACTACTTTAGATACGGAAATCCAGCTTTTACGGCTTCTTGGCAACAGCCCCTTGCAGGTGGATATTACATTTTTAAATATGGGTACACACTCTTCTAAAAACGCCCCGCCCGGACATCTGGAAAAATTTTATATAAGTGCCCAGGAAATTATAGCAATGAAAATAAGATTTGACGGGCTAATTATAACAGGAGCTCCCGTAGAAACCCTGCCTTTCGAAGAAGTCGATTACTGGGAAGAACTTACACATATTATCGATTACTCCGAAAAAAATGTGTATTCCATTATGCATATCTGCTGGGGCGCGCAGGCGGGTTTATACCGCCGTTATGGTATTCCCAAACAACAATTGGACAAAAAACTGTCCGGGGTTTTCTTGCACACCGTTAATGAGCGGGGGCATATTTTATTCCGCGGTTTCGATGACGAATTTTTGGCGCCCCAATCTCGTTATACCGGTTTGGATCGAAATGCAATTAAATTAAATTCGCATCTTACAATTCAAAGCGAAACAGACGAAACCGGTGTTTTTATTGTTACAGCAAGAGGCGGGCGGGAAATTTATATTTCAGGACATCTGGAATACGATCCGCTTACTTTGGATAAAGAATACAAGCGGGATATAAACAAGGGTTTGCAGATAGAAAAACCTAAAAATTATTATCCTAATAATGATCCGTCAAAAACACCTATTGTACGATGGCGCGCTCATGCTAATTTGTTTTTCGATAACTGGCTGAATTATGTCTACCAGGAAACACCATATAATTTGGAGGAATTAAAATGATTTACAGAGATTACGGACAAACAGGAAAAAAAGTATCCCTTCTTGGTTTTGGAGGAATGAGGTTTAAAAACATCGATAACCACGATGAATGTGTACAGCTTATGGCAGCAGCGGCAGAAGGCGGCGTAAACTATTTCGATACTGCGCCGGGCTACTTTGAAACAAGAAGCGAAACTGTTTTTGGAAAAGGTTTTGCGGAAATGCGAAAAAGAGGACTACCCTACTACTGCGCGACAAAAACATTCGCCACTACAGAAAGCGGCATACGCGCAGAAATCGATGCTCAGTTAAAAAGACTGGATATTCCTGCAATCGACTTTTATCATATTTGGAATATTACAACTTTAGATAACTGGGAAAGCAGAAAAAAAGACGGCGTCCTGCAAACTTTTAGAAAATTAAAAGACGAAGGACTTATAAAACATATTTGTATTTCCAGCCATCTTATTAAAGATGAAATTAAACAACTGCTTTTGGAAGGAGTTTTCGAAGGCATACTCTTTGGTTATTCCGCCTATAATTATCAAACAAGACAGGAAGCATTTGACGCTATTAAAGAAAAAAAACTTGGCTCGGTAGTAATGAACCCGCTTGGCGGCGGCGTTATTCCTCAGCATCCGGATTTATACAATTTTATCCGGCGCGAAGGCGAAGATGTGGTTTCTGCCGCATTGCGTTTCCTTTGGGATCATCCTGAAATTTCTGTAACACTCGTTGGCTTTGACACTATCGAGCATTTACAAAATGTATTACAGGCAATGGAAACCTACAAACCGCGTACCCAGGCAGAACTGGAAGAAACAAAATCCAAAGGTTCTGCTTCCTTCGAAGGAATTTGCACAGGCTGCGGCTATTGCGACGACTGTCCTGTAGGCGTGCCAATACCTCAGTACATGGATACATATAATCAAAAACTTTTGGATAAAAAGTCAAACGACCCGATAGGGAATAGGCTTAAGTGGCATTGGGACTTAAAAAAGGAAGGTGCGGGAGAATGTACAGGCTGCGGTCAATGCGAAACAGCCTGCACACAACATATCCCGATTATTAATCGATTAAAAGAGATAGCAAATTCTTAGTCGTAAAAAACTTTGAATTTAATTGATCTAATTGTTACAGTAACGGGATCTCCGAATTTGTCGTTAATAAGACCGCCTCTGGTTTGAATCATAAAGTTAACAATCTTCTCTTCTCTTTCTTCCGGTTCGCCGGTAATATCCAGAGTTTCGTTTAAGATCGATGAAAATGCCGCAGGTTCGAAAGAAATAGATGCATTCCAGTTTGAACCTTTTTCCGACCATCCAATATGATAGCGGAAACCGACATCGTCTCTTGTTGCTTCGCCGTCAATTTCTACTTCTACATAGGTAGCTTCCCATAACGAAAACCTTTGCGAAGAATCAAGAATAAGAACTATTCTTTGATTAAACTTTTCAAATGTAAAATCGTAGCCGCCATTGGGGTTTACAGTTACTTCCGCAACTTCTTTTGTAGGATTGTAACTCCAGATATCATTATCTGACCATGATTCGGGAGCCAAAGCGGTTAAATCAAGAAACCATTCGGCGCCAATTTCGACAACATCTTCCATTACAAATTCAGGATTCCGCCATCTGTCTTCTTCTTCCTGTTCTGAATAAAAAGAACCTGACCGTCTGCAGCCTGTCAGCAATATTCCTGCTATCAATAACATAGCCGCTAAAACCATTAATTTTCTCAACATATTATTCCTCCTTAAAATGCTGATATTCTTTAGAATATTAATAAGATTATATTAAATGATAATAATATAATAATCAAGCGGTAAGCCGGTTTTTTTGGGGTTTTTGGAGGTTTTTACAACAAAATCCCGCTGCTCTCCGCTTATTTTACTTATTAGGGACGGCTAAATGGGTGTGTCGAGCGCCTGTCAGCCGCCGTTTCCCAAATTTACAATACCAAGTTGATGCAAAATTGCAGCGCCCTCGAATGTTACCCATATTTCAGTTATTAGCCCATTTTCAAATAATGTTGTGTACAATGCGTTAAATCTTATTTTTTTTCCGGTGGGAGGATACGACCAAATATTTCCTTTATTATGTATTCCCTCGTAAGTAAAATGTGTAAATATTTTTTCTCCTTCTGCAATATGAAAATTAAGTGTTGTCTTTTTTTCGAAATCGAAATAGCCGTTACCCAATATTGCAAAATTAATAAAATCTTGTTTTTGCCAATTAATTATAACATCCGAACCGTTTTCGCCATAACAACCATTATGCCATTTTATGGTGTCGGCCAGGTAATCTTCTATAAGAGAACTATTTTTATCATTCATTGCATGAAAAAATAATACCATGATCCTCTTCATTTCTTCGATATTCATATATTCATTCCTCCTGCATACTATATATTTATATACAACAAATTCAATTTCGTCAAGTATTTTTAATAATCGAATCTTAAATATGGCAGAATACTCGTTAAATATTCCTGGCGTCTAATATTAAATAATTCTATACTATATCTATGAATAATATGCCTTGGGTTGAATAGTCTTAAAAACCTTTCAGGAGTTATAGTGCCTATGTCATAAATTTCATCTTCATTTTCCTTATTAAATAAATTGCTGTTTTCCAGAAGATCATATATATTGGCAATATTACTGTTTATCGATAAAAACATATCTTCCAATAAATAATTGCTGGCAGCTCTTTCTATTTGTATTTTTAATAATTCTTTTTTTAACTCAATATTTGTAATATAATTTTTATCAATTACATTCAAAATATAATACATTCGTAAAATCGCGGGTAATAGATAGACATTACTCATTTCCAGAGCACCTTTAACCATCCTAGAATCAGATAATTCTTCATTGTATTCTGCATTTTTATTTATTACATATATTGTATCGCTATATCTAGACAATAATTCGGCTGGAATATTATATAATAATATTTGTCCAACATGTATCTCGGTTATATCATTTTTTTCTTCATAAATACTTACATAAACATTTCCAAAATCTGTTATTCTTAATGATTGCGGAAGAAATGCTTCCGGCAAATTAATATTATCGTAAAGATAATATCCTTGATTCGTCCTGATATCCCCATTACTATCGATTGTTAAGGCACCAGCTCTTGTCCAGCCTATTGCGTCACCTTCAAGTCTAATCTTAAAATAGCCTTCTCCCGCAATAGCAAAATCTGACGGTACTTCAGTTATAAATAACGCTCCCTGAGATGTATTTATATTCTCAGATGCTCTATTAAATTCTTTATTAAAATATGATTTATAACTTACTGTATTTACATTTGATATATCATTAAATAATAATTTATATTCATTTAATAAATTATTATCGTCCGCAAAAGCATTACACGAGAAAACAAAAAGTATAAAAAATACGGCATTTCGTTTCATTCTATATAAATAACGATATTATAAAAGGCGTAATTACATGTAGAACAATATCTGTAGAAAAATGCGCAATTATTGCTGCTTCCAATCCTTTTTTCCAGTAAAGCCAGCCAAAAATAATACCCCCAACGCCATTTAAAACAATAGCGCGTAAAACAACTATTGTATTTAATTCGACTATTTGAGCAGTTGCGGGTAAATGCCCTAAACCAAAAATTATTGCAGACAAAATAATAGCTATCCATATTCCAAAAATAGGCGGAGTTCCATCCTTAGATTTTTTTATTTTATAAAAAATCCATGCAATTAAAGAAACCAAGAATAGCCTTAATAAGACTTCTTCCGCAATTCCACCATAAAAAGATGCTAAGAAACCTTTCCATGCAGGTACTAATATTTTCATATCTTGAAATTCAGGAATTAATTTATTAAAAGGATAACTAAGTACCAAAATTAATACACCTGCTAAAACACCCAAACTTACAGAAGGCAGCAATATCAATTTAAATTCTTTAAATTCATTTTCTCTTTGCAAAACACCTTCTAATATTGGCAATCCCATTCCAATACGCTTAGATATAAACAGCCCAAAGAAAGTTGCTATTGCGAAAAGCACAAGACTTTGCGCTGCCGAAGCAATCAAAATTAATGGAGTAAGTTCAATCTCGGCCGATGTAAGTGCAAGTGAATAAGGTATTACAAGCAGCGAAGCAATAACACATGCAATTACCAAAATAAAAAACAATTTCCAGTTTATTAAATTTTTCATATACTCCCCCTGTTCTATAATACTCTTAGTTTCTATTCAGATATCGAAACACAAATAACAAAAAAATCACTGTTTTCATATATCAGTTTATTATTTAACCAAATTAATAATATATAATACTCCTCTGACACATTAACAAACATTTCTTCTTGTAATTTAGCATCTATGTCGTCATTCCATCCACCTACCCCTACCCAATATTCAAATGTAATATCTTCACCTGGAAAAAAATAATATACTTTTTTATCGATTAATACTAATTCTTCCATTGAGTGATCAAAATTTTGTATAAATATTTCTTCAAGGTTTGCCAGCTCCTCCAGCGATAGAGTAGAATTTTCTTCCCAAAATTGATCAAGTGCCTGAGAAAAATTCTTTCTCCAAATAAACTCAAGTTCTATTTTAATTATCGATGAAATATCCAAATTGTGTTTTATATTAAAAACCATTTTTTCATTACAATAAGCGCCAAATTCGTGTTCACATTCAATAGAAATAAATTCCTTTTTTTTAGAAACTTGCTCCCTTGAACCTAATGCAAATAAAGCGCTATTTATACTAATAAATAATATTATGAAAAAAATTAATTGTTTATTCATATTTACCGCCTTTCTTTATACTCTGTTTTCGCATTGTAGAATTAAATGCAACAACCAAATTTCATTATTTGTAAACATTTTTGCAGCATAATTTGCAGAATATTGAGCCCTATAACCTTCTAAATATTTATTAAAATATTCTAACCAAACAGGAGTAAAAAATCTATACCCTTTAATTGCATACAAACAATTTCTGAATATAGCTAATTCTTGTTGAGTTCTGCTCCTTATTAATTCCGCTATATATTCGTTATTATCATTAGTTTCATTTATCATATTAACTATTTCGCAAATAAGTTGTACATATTTTTTTTGGAATATTTCAAATAATTGTGTTCTAGGTATATTATAATACCTTATAGTTTCTTCTCCGGTACCATTTCGCGCGAAGTAAACTGTTATACTTTCCTCGTCTTGTTCTATTCTATTTGTAGTAAGCCATGGAACATATTCACCTCGTCTAGTTATAAGAACACTTGTCCAATTTACAAGCCTGCCTTCTTCGATTCTTTTTTCTAATGCAGTAGGTCCATTAGGATCACTATAATGATAACCAGTATCTCCACTATGCCCAGAATAACAGACATATTCGGTTGGAGGTTTATCGAACCTTCTGCTATCAATAGGATAAAATGTATTTGGTTCTCTCATAGATAATTGCAAACCTGAATGAAAATTATTAATATTAATAATTGCTTCCGAATAATCTTCATATCCATAAAAATAATGAGTTATCCCTAAATTATTCCAATCGTTTTTATTAAAACCCAGTGATAAAAATTTCATTACATCTGATTGTGAAAATGCAAATTGACTTGCAGCTATAAGTATAATTATAAATACATATTTTCTCATAAATCCTCCAAAACTATAATATTATAACATATATTGTTCCGCTTGCTAGGCGATGCGGCACCCTTGTAATTACATTAAAATTTACTTCTCCAATATATTAATCCAATCCCTATACCCATACATAAATCTAACTACATTTACAATTTTATCTCCTGCAATAAAAAAAAGCATATAATTTTTAACTTTTTTAAATCTATAACCTATTGA
>JAITUR010000026.1 GCA_031286205.1 Treponema sp. | reverse complement strand
TACCACATGGAAAATTCAAGCGGGAGGATTGGCATTACTTGTCCGTTGTTTTCCAGACGGTAGCGGATACCTGCTTCGGGAATTATCATATCTAAAAAATCGGGGGCGGACTGGGGGCGGGTGCCAAAAAGTTTTGCCATTACGGGGAACTTGCCCAATAATATATCCATCAGTTTTGGTTCGGGGTATTCGCGGTAATTAACAGGAGCACCCTCGGGAATATCCGCCAAACTGCACGCCAGACTTAGGGCATCGGAAAGGCTGCCTACACTGTCAATTAACCCTTCTTCCAAAGCGCGAATGCCGGAAAAAATTCTGCCCTGCGCAACAGCTTCTACTTTTTGGATTTCCATGCTTCTGCCAAAAGCAACTTTATCTATAAAAATATCATAAAGGTCTACTATATATTTTTTATATTGCTCTTCTTCCGCCGCGGTTAGTTTGCGGTAAGGAATTAAAAAGCCTGCCATTAAATCCGAATGGTCTCCGCGTTTAAGAATATCCATGTTTATACCAATTTTATTGTAAAGACCATTGTCGTAAAACCAACTGCCAATTACTCCGATAGAACCTGTAACTGTATATGGAGTTGCCATAATATGATTGGCTGTTATGCTTGCCCAATAACCACCGGAAGCTGCTACCTGTCCCATGCTTACAACAACGGGTTTTTTGTATCTTGCCAAACGGATCGCTTCCGCAAGAGCTTCGGCAGCCTGTGCGCTTCCGCCCGGCGAATTAATCCGCACTACAATTGCTTTTACTCTTCCATTGTTTGCTAAATCCGTAATTGTTTTTGTAAGCTTGGCTATCTCCATACCCCTTGTCATGTCTGTCTGCCCGTCGGCATAAACAACTGCAACTACAGGAGGCCGTTTAAAAATTGAACCTCCGGCTTTAGGGGCGGAATAAGTAAATATCGATCCTGTTAAACTGGAATTGGTATCGCCATACAAAAAATAATTTGATACATGATAATCTTCTATTTCCATAATTGCATTTTGCACGGCAGATTTTCCGCCGGTATAATCTGCAAGTTTATGAGTAACCGCGCTGGATGCAGAATGCATAAAGTTTACATTTATGTATTTATTAAATTCTTCGAGTGTCCAGCCGCGCGCTTCCATTAATATAGATCGGGTATGGTTAAAAATATCGTCAAGGTAATCTGTGTACTGTCTGCGGTCTGCTGCCGACATATTTGTACGAGTATAACCTTCCGCCGCGGATTTATATTCGAAATACCGAAGCTCCATTGCGCCGATTCCAAGTTTGTTCAGGGTTTGTGTTACATAACCCTTGCCCGCCGAATAGCCGAGCATAACAAGAATTCCAAGCTCGTCCATTACGATTTTATCCGCAACAGAAGCCAGCATATAAATATCAATATCCGCGTTGTTTATATATGCAACTATGTTTTTGCCGGAAGCCTTAAATTGTTCCAGAGAACTTCGAAGCTCCCATAAATATTCCCTGCTGCGGTTAATCGATCCAATATTAAGGATTATTCCTTTTACATTTTTATCTGTTGTTGCTTTTTCGATAACCCTAAATACTTCCAAAGTTGATTCTTTGCGGGCAAAGGGATTGGCGGTAACAGCATCGTTTAAATTTAACTCCAAATAGGATTCTGCAAACAGGGAAAACGAAAGCAGAAAAATAACGCATACTAAAACAAACTTACGAAAATGAATCACTTCTTTTTTCCTTTGGGTTTTGCGGCAGGTTTAGTTTCTGTTGTTTTCTTTGCCACGGCTTTTGGTTTGGGCGCAAGATAATCCAGAAGCGTATCGAACCTGTACTCGGATTCTTTTTCCGCTTTTACAAGAACATCGTAAACTTTGGCAATGCGCTCTATGCGTTCTTCTATCGGGATTTTTATAGTGCTTTCTACCATAAAGAACAGCGAAGAATAGAACAGGGCGTAATCGAATCCTTCTTTGTTAAACCATACAACATCGTCAAAAATATTAATGCCCAAAATACGGCGGAAATCTTCGTCCAGATAATTTTCTTCTATAATTAATACGGCAAACTTGGCTGCATCGAATTCTTCTCCAGTTAAATGATAGGGCGAATCCTTGGCAGCCGCTGTTTTACTTAACACCGCTCCGGCAATATCCATTATGCGCCATGCTTCATGTCCGGCTGCCCCAAATTGATACAGAATATCCCGCAGTTTGCGGCATAAATCCCAATGCGCAAAAACAAGATCCGCCGTATGTTTGCCTGTAGCTTCTGTTCCCAAAACAAGGCGTAAAAGAGAAAATACTCCATAACCAAGAATGGTTGCATTAAGCTGATGTCCTTTGCCGATACATTCTTTAATATGTGCATAAAGGGGCGATTTTGCAGAAACAGAGTCCGGCTTCTCGATTGTCTTTTTAATTATTGCAATCTTGTCTATAAATTCTTCGAACTCCGCAATAATTTTGTCCGGCTTAATCGATGTAAATTTAACTGTCTTGTCGTTTTCGTCTTTGACAACAAACGGATCCCATGCGCCGTCCGCTCCATCTATAAAACCGGAAGCGGTTTTTATAAATTCGCCGACTGCCGTAACCAAAGCCGCTTTTCTGCTGCCCAGTTCGCAGAGGCTTTCTATAAATTCCGGTTTAAAGATTTCTGTAAATCGATAGTAAAGCTCGCCAAGATAAATATCTTTTATTGCATCTATCGGATTTGGGAAACCCCTTCCGTTCATATCATTGTTAAGTCTTGCCCAGCGACCTTTGGCGTCGTCCTCGACTTCGTAAATATCAAGAAAAACCTGTGTCTGGTAACCGGTAAGGTTAACAAAAAAACCGTTTTCGCAAATCGACTTGGAAGATCGGATAAACCACAAGTTTGATTTTTGATCGCGCAGTAAAGTAAAGTACCGGCTTTCTCCGTGAATACCAAGCGCTTCGCTTAATGTGTCTCTGCGTTTGCCGCCTCCGCAGGGAATGGCGGGATCGCTTACTCTAATCCAGCCGTTGGTTTCATAATACGAGTTGTTGTAAAAAATAAGAGCCCTCTCGTTTCCTACACGGTTGGAGTAGGCGAATACATTTTCGTTAACACTGCCGCCGTCGCAATAAAGATCGTAAAGCCTAAAGTCTGCACTGCCGGAAAATAAATAGCGGCGTTTCATTAACGGGAAGATTTCGTGCTCATGCCGATCCAGCATATAAGGATCAGGGACTTCGTCGCGGTAGGAGCGGCGGTATTCCATGCCGTACTTTTCTTCGAAGCCCTCGATTTGTCCGTGCCCGAACATTGGCAGTCCCGGCATTGTTACAAGCAGTGTACAAATACCGAAATACTTGTCTCCCTTGCCAAACTGCGCAACGGCAGTATCTTCGTCAGGGTTGTTCATAAAGTTGACAAATCGTTTTAGAATTTCCGGATCGAACTCCATTGTGTTTTTTATGGTTACGCGATATTTGGAGTTTTCCTCGTTTTTAAGCATATTCATAAAAGCCGAATTGTAAACTCGATGCATTCCAAGTGTGCGGACAAAGTATCCTTCCATCATCCAGAAGGCTTCGGCAAGCAGCAGGGTATTGGGCGCTTCAATGGCGCAGCGGTCTACAACTTCGCGCCAAAACTCGTTTGGAATACGACGGTTGAATTCTTCCGTGCTTATGGAATGTTCGGCGCGGCTTGCAATTGCCCCGCCAGATCCCGGCGCAGGATACCAAAGCCGTTGAATGTGCCGCTTTGCAAGTGTCATGGCGGCATCGAATCGAACTATGGAAAATTGTCGGCATACGCCAATGATTGTCTGAATTACCGCTTCGCGCGCTTCAGGATTAAGGAAGTCGATCTGAGCGGTATCATTCCAGGGCATCGATGTTCCATCATTGCCGTGATATATATAACTGGCATGACCTGTCTTGTTGTCGATTCGTTTAAAGACGACTGCCGCATCTGTACGATCAAAATAGTGTTCTTCTATTTGAACGGTTAAATCGTCGCGGCCGGAAAGATTGCCGCAGTTATAATTGTAGGTTGGGAATGGCGGATAAGAAAGCTGCAGGAAGCGATCGGGGTGTTCGATCATCCAGCGGCTGTCGATGCCGGTGTGGTTGGGAACCATGTCGGATCCAAGTTTTATTCCGCGCTGCATACAGCGATCGCGAAGATTGCAAAGCGCTCCCCAGCCGCCAAGTTCGTCGGCTATATCGTAATCGTAAAGGCTGTAAGCTGATGCCGCCGCTTCCGGGTTTCCTGTCCACTGTTTGATTGTTTTGCTTGCCTGGCTTCGTTCCCAAATACCGATAAGCCAAAGTCCGGTAAAGCCGCGGTTTGCAAGAAGGTCGAGTTCTTCGTCCGGTATCTGATCCAGACGATTTATTTCCCGTTTATATTTTTCTGAAAGTTGGAAAAGCCAGACCAGCGTACTTTTTGCCATCAATACTGTTTTTGGCATCCATTCCTGATCGGGGCTAAAGCGTTCGTACTCGTCAAGCCCGGCATAGGTAAGCACTTGGCTGGGACCGGGTCCCATAAAGCCGGGTTTATTTTCTTCGTTGTAAACATCAAGCGCCAAAAGAAGACGCGACATAAATTTGGAAAGAAGCAGTCCCCAATGCTTGCGCATATATTCCAACTGACCAAGAAGATCGTCGGGGCAAGCCAGTGCGGGGGAACGAAGGAAGTCCCACAGGTTCATGCCATCGGGACCGATGGGGGGAAGATCCCTGAAATGTTCTTTTAATTCTTCGATTGCATCGGGATAGACTGTATGTTTGGAAAGATTTTTATCGTCGAACATAAATTTGAACGGCTTAAAAGCGGGGTTCAGATTGGCAAGCGAAAGGAGCATGGTTTCTTCGATGGAAAGCTCGCGGCAATTTTCGCCGTCTTCCTTGCTTTTTAAATATTCAAGGACAACCTTTTCGCCCTTGTACACGGATCGCGGGGGGAACTGTTCGTTAAAAGCGATAAGAAGTCCGCCCGTTTTATCGATGCCAAGATTATTATCCAGGCGGTCTAGAGCGGTTTCGAAAATATCGGCTTGAATTTCTTCGCGGTAGATGGCGACAACATAGTGCAGGATTTCGTCGATAAGCCCCATCGCATAAAGATGTCCGGATTTAATGAACTTTTCCGGGTGGGCGGGATCCTGCTTTGCGTTAAACTTTGCGGCAAGCTCGCGGGTTTGTTTCATGTCGGCAAGGATAACATTCCCGGTTAGGGAAAAAAGGCTGTCGCTTAGGTCGTACTCCTTGCGGATATCCCGGTCGATATGGAATTCCATGGAGACTTTTCGCCTGTTTGCCCAAACCGGCTTTTCCTTGAGCTTGGTGAGTTTTATCTCGAATTTCATTACGACTCTCCTTTTCCCCCAAATCCACCAAGCCGCAAAATACAGGTAAATTATTATACTATATAAGCGGGTTGTATGTAAGGTATTTGCCGCCAAAATACCGCTAATTTTCCGTTTTTAACGGTTTTTAAGCCCAATTGGTAATTAGAGGCTGCAATTATATTTAAAACATTGTGACAATTATAACATTTATACTTGACAGATTATCCAAATTATGCTATCATGATAAATAGTATGGTCAATTGACCTTGGTTGAATTATCCTGCTTTAAGGATAGTTGCCACAGTGTTCTTATGTCGACGGACAGAGAGCTATAGCCCCACCCTTGTGTAAGGGGGGGCATTTTTTTAAGGTTTTAAAGTATGTTTGTTAATATTCAATATCCTATTATTGACTTCCGGGATTTCATTTCTAATGAAGATTCTAAAATGTTTTATAACCGTGTATTAGACAAAATTCCTAACAGTTATTTAAGAAGCTTTGGCGAAAAAACTGAAAAGATAAATAAACAGGGTTCTCCGGTAGAAGTAAGAACATATGTAAATGCGTGCAGGGCCATGCGGTATGGTATTGATCTAAGCACCTTCTCGTTTAATGCTGTAAATACGAAAATATCTCTAAAGAGTAAAAACAGACTCTTTTTTACCGATAAAGCCGTTTCATATTTTTCCATTGGGGTTAATTTAACCGGCAAGAAAACAACCGGCAAAAAAGCAACTCGTATAATACTTAGCAATATCAATGCATTTTTTAATACGATTTTAAGCATCGAGATGAAAATTCCTGTAGGAAAAAATAAAAGAGAAAAGGGAGAAAAAACAGAAGTTGTTAAAACAAGCTTAAAAGAAGCGGGAAGATATTTATCATCACTTTATTTTTTCGCAACTACACACAAAGAATATTTGCCTTTCATTAAAGCCACGGATAATCCCAACCTTCCCTGTACCCCGCTTATTATTTTTGAATACGATAAAATAGAAAAAATCCCGTACTGGTGCAAAAAAATTGAAAACATCAATGGTCTTTGTGTTCATTACGGTAGCATGAAAATAGAAAAAAGAATCTTTTTTTTGTGGATGATAAAAAGAGATAAACTAAAGAAAGACAAAATAGACAATCTGCACACTTGCATATCTCGTATGCACCGTAATATAGAAGGACTAAGAAAAGCAGGTGAATGGTTAGATCGTTCATCCAGCCGAAAAGATTTAAATTTCGAAAGAATAAGGCAATTTATATTGGAAAAAATAAAATACTTAACAATGGAAAAATCACGCGGTTATAATATAAAAAAGCTTTTGTCGTCTGTATATGGGATTAATATAAATAAAAACTCTGTGGAATATCAAAATCTTGAGAAAGCTCTTAACCGTAATATCAAGCAATCGAACGAAAAAATAAATGAGCGTTTAATACTTGATATTTCAAGAAATATTAATGATATTATGAAAGGCGAGAGTACTAAGCCTGAGTCTCCTTATATAAAAAAGATAAAAGAGAATATTATTTTAATCCTTACAGCATCTTTTGCTTTATTTTTTATTGTCATGGCGATTCTTGTATTACATAAATTTCTTCCATCGGAACATTTTTCTGATGCTACAAAAATACTAGCCTCAATTATGGGAACTATTTTTTCAGGAGGTGTAGGAGGACTTACAGGAAAATTGATTAAAGATAGTAAAATTTTGGAAAGAAAACCGAGAGAGAAAAACAGCAAAAAAGATGAATTCGAATAGATTTCTTTATGAAAATAAAAAAAATTATAATATTTGGAATATTGTTTTTTCTGCTTGGTCTTAATTTTGGATATACAACAGAAGATGAAATTCCATTAACAGAAATTCCAAATATCTGGCCAGTCAAAGACGGTTCAGGCATTATATCAATGTATTTCGGTCAAAATATAAATCCTATTCATGGTCAAACATTCTTTCATAGGGGTATTGATATTGCCGCCTTCCGTACCGGAGATGCTATTATTGCAACTGCTGATGGTGATGTAATAACCGCAGAATACGATTATTCTCATGGTAATTTTATTGTTATCAAGCATAATCATGGTTTTCAAACACTTTATGCGCATTTGTTGGATTTAAGGGTTCAGGTTGGACAGAGGGTTCTACAGGGAGAAATAATCGGCCATATCGGCAATACAGGTATTTCTGTAGGACCGCATCTGCATTATGAGATTCACACTCTTTCCGGTGTTGTAGATCCACTTTTATATATTACAGATCGTGAAATACCAAAGAAATATGAATAAACGAGAATACTAATATACCCCGTATTTTTTTTCTTGTGATTACAATTTTATGCTTCCAAATATATACTTGACAAATATTGTTATATTTTGAATAGTATATCTATAAATAAACTTTAAATGAGGTAAATATGAATTTGGAGAAATTAAAAAATAATTTGGATTCTACTGAAGTTGTAGAAGAAGTGATCATTTTATCAAAAAAAGTTTTTGGTAAATGCAGCGATGATGTAAGAAATGTTGTCGAAATGTTTATTACAAAATCATACTTAATGGGAAAAAAGAACATGACAAAGGTGATAGAAGATTAGTGTCCTGTCTTGCCGAAGGATTTAATCATTTTTTCAAAGTAGAAATAGTAAAAAACTCCCAGACTTTCATATCTATTTTGAGTATTTTATATCATTAATAGTATTATAAAGAGAGGAATTATCATGTTAAGTGAAAAAATGACCAAAGCTTTAAGCGATCAGGTAAATGCCGAGTATTATTCTGCATATTTGTATCTTTCTATGTCGGCTTTTGCGGAGAATGCC
>JAITUR010000101.1 GCA_031286205.1 Treponema sp. | reverse complement strand
CAGGGCAAGGAAATAATTTTAAGCGAAATAGAAAACGGCAGGCAATATTTTTTTATTGAGTATGCCGGCGCGCCGGTTGGTTACTTTGCATATAATCTGGAAGAAGACTGTCTGTATATCAGCAAGGTATATTTAAAAAAAGAATTTCGCGGCAAGGGTTTGTCCTCTAAAGTTTTTGATTATTTCGAAGAAATTGCGCGCGCCAGCGGCAAGAAAAAACTTTTTCTTCGCGTAAACCGTAAAAACAAACAGGCAATCGATATTTATTTACACCGCGGCTTTGTAATTACAGAAAGCATAGACGAACCTTTGGGAAACTTTGCATTAAACGATTATTGCATGGAGATGCATATAAATTTTTCATGTAATTAACAGGGAAAACTCTAGGGTCTTATACCCTTCGTTAACCGTCGTCGCCTCGGTCATGTGCAAACTATGTTTGCCCGCGACACTCGGCTCCTAGGTTAATAAAAAAAATGGCGGGATGACAATCCACCCCACCTATGAACAAAAACCAATTCCAGGACGGAATAAGTATTAAGTTCTGCATATAATATATTGGGAAACAAAGCTTCTGTCAATAAAAATTTGAATTAAATAGCAAAAAATCCTCTTAAATACCCTTTTCTTTCTCTTTTCTTCCAAATGTCTTACTAAAAAACTAGAAAACTGCCATTCCCTGCTGTACAAATTAATTAAAACCCCAAAAATTTAGCGCATATATTAGCCATAGTACACACATTGCAATAGGGATAAAACCGGTCCACATTAAAACTGATTTTTTTCTTGCTATTATTAAATAAATAAGATACTTAATGCACAGGTAAGCGTATTTTATTGGTGTTATTAATGCAAATGCCCATATTAGAAACAATCCTAGAAATGCAAATTTTACTATGTTAATTGGTCCGGAATTAAGTCCATGGTCAGACTCCTTTCTTCCATCTTTGTATGTAGTAATAACTTCAAAACGCTGCCAGTAAAAGAAGTCCTTGGTAAAACCGCCTATAATAAAATTAATTAGTATAGGCATACCTGCAAGAAGTGTAGCTATACCTAAATAAATAAAAAACTTTAAACTACCACCAAAACCCCTGCCTATATGAAATGCTAAAAAAGAGCCGCTTATAAAAATACCGTCTATCCATAAACTTCTGCATACACGCGCCAATGTTTTTCTTGATAATGCTGCGCTTTCAGTATCTTCCTGTGAATCTTGGCTTTCGCTTGCTTTTATTGTTTCGTTCCGTGTCTTTTTTACGCCATATCCGGTTTCCGGCGCTAAATTATTCAGTGTATCGATAATTTCTTCGGGTGTTAGTGTTGTGTCTTCCGGTATTAAGCAGTAAATCCAGTTGTTGTCAATTACCGGTGCAGAAAATCCTTTTCCTTGTACACATCTAACCAATGCCGTCGAAAGATTGTCCAGTACTTCCTGGTCTAAATCTTCGTTAAAATAAAAACCTAAAGATGCGTCATCTTTCTTGTTTGCTTTTGAAAAATACAGCCAAATATCATCTTCGCGCAATATTGAATATGTGATGTCTTTGTTTCCCGCTTCCGGCTCATAATCGTACCAATCATTTAATAACTTAAAAACTTCTCCGCTTAATGACATGATTTTCTCCTTAAATTTTTATTAACCTAGGAGCCGAGTGTCGCGGGTCTGACTACTTTTAAGTAGTCAGGCACATGACCGAGGCGACGACGGTTAACGAAGGGTATAATACCCTTTATTGAAACATACTATTGTCTTTTTGAAGTACAAGTTTCCATTCTATACCTTCTTTGACAAACGAAGAGTTACTGGTAATTACATAATCTCCCAAATAATGCAAAAATGGAACAACTTCAGGTTCATTTCTGAATGAAGTGTTTTTAAGGTCTATGCTTATGGTATAATTATACAACCCGCCGTTAAATTCAACCGGAGACTTATTTTTATTTATTTTTAACGAGAAAAATACGGCTCCCCCTTCTCTCCAATTCTCCGTATCACTTTTGTCTATATATAGATAGCTTATTCCTCTTCTGATTTCTCTCCCTGATGTATTGCTTTCGTCGATTATATATACTTCAAAATGTTTTTCTTTTGCTCGATCCAGAATAAGAACTAAATCGCCTTTTGAAGATTCATACCTGCCGGGAATTAAAGGGTATTCACGGGGAGAGAAACTGAACTCCATCATCCTGTCCCAAAAACCCTGTTTGTGAAATACATAATCTTTATAATCTTGCATATAACTTGCATGCGTATAACCTACATCGCCTGATTGTGTTTTTATTTTAAAATATTTTCCGTTTCTTGAAACTCCCAGGATCGAGACTGTATCGCCCTGTTTTAAATCTGCAACCATATCATCTATGGAAAACAAATACCTGAAAGCGGAGTTTTCACTTTCTACAATGGCATTGCCTCTGATTGCAGGGACTATGCCATGACTTTTATCCCAAATAATCCATATTAGTCCTGCCAAGACTAAAATGAGTGTTAAAAGCTTAACAGGGAGACGAATTAATAATGATTTGCCTTGAAGTTTTAGACCTTTATTTATTACTGTTCCGGCAATAAGTATAATGCTTAGAACAATGATATAAAAAATATTAGACGCTAAAAAAACTATAACAGCAAGAATTGAAAGAACAAATATTAGCCCAATCGCTCCGATTTCGGCCATTATATTTCCAATATTCCAACTGTTATAATAAAGATGTGTTATGTCTTTACCATTGTCATCACGATATACATTTCCATCCCAATATGGCATAAAACTCTCCTTAAGAATTTATTGTATCATAATCTTAATAAACAACCAGCCATGTCTTAGGTAACACTTAGATGGAACATAAACTTGCCAGAAACGGGAAACAGGTAACAGCGGCTGTTCACCGCTGCCACCTGTTATTTATTACCTCTCAAACTCCATTTCCTCTTCTTCTACAATGTGAGCATCAGTAAGGGCTCTTGTAGCGGCAAGGTCGAACATTTCATCGCCATCATCCATAAAGAACTTCAGATACATTTTGCCGTTCGCAAAAGTTGCCCTCCATTTCTGATAAAGGGAAATCGGAGCTACTCCTGCTTTAATCAAATGCCTTTCCAGGAAGTTGGTTCTCCACCATTGATCAATAAGAACCCACTGGGATTGAGAAAAACCTGACCAGCTAATATCGTCCCATTCTTCCTCGTACCAATAACAGGGAGAGGTTGGAAAATTCGGTGCTTCGTCCAGTATTTCTACATAATCAATAAAGTTATCATCAAAGTACTGCTGTATTGCTTGTTTTACTTCAGATTGATTGCCTGTAAGGTTTAGAGCAAAAATTTCTTCCCACAAATATTCGGGAAGGCTCCCACCTATTGACCCACTAGGATAAACATACAACCAATCTCCACTAGGATAAGGACTTGCATTCAGTTGTGTGGCAGAAATATTAATCTGCTGAAGGAAAGCCGCAGCGGCAGCTAATACTTGTGCCTTGGTTCCTACATACATAGGAAAGCTTACAATTATATCGTCATAATTATTATTCGACGAATCCACTTCTACAACAGTTAAGTTCATTGTATGAAAATCTTTGGTTCCATCGGGATAGGTGGTCATCTGTTCAACAACCATGGTCCACTCGGAAACAAGAAGGGTTCCTGCAAAGCTCATTGTTCCTTCTTTAAATTCCTGTGTAACCGGATCCCAATAATCCCATGGTTGAGAATCGGCAAATTTCCACAATCCTCTTCCCTGAGCCGGCGCTCCTGTGCCGTCAAAAGCATTTGCCGTTTCAGTGCCGGAAAAAGTTACCGCTTCCTCAGTAACTGTATAGGAGGCAACTACCCAGCTGTTTTCATCATTTTGATCCATCTTCATCGCCACAGTAGCAGTAGAACCCAATGAGTTTCCACTAGCGTTAAATGCTCCGCTGATAGAAAAACGAATAAAGCTTCCTGCCGACGATGCTGTATAAGTCCGTGTTACAGGATCATAGTAACCTTCGAGCTGGAAGATAATATTGCCATCTACCAGTTCCCCGCTAACGGCATACGATTCTGCTCCTCCTGCCGACTTGCCGGAAGAACCTGCATCAGACAGTTTGAATTTGACTGTGTCGCTGACTCCCTTAACAAAAGTACCGGCAACAGAAAATACATTGGTTTTTTCTCCTCCTCCGCCGCCACCTCCGCCTCCCGGACTCGGCGGGCATCCTGTCAGAGACAAGGTAAGTGTTAGTGCAATAAATACACATCCGATTGCTTTTAGCCATAATTTCTTTTTCATGACATCCTCTTTATTAGCTTTTATTTTGAATGACTCCGCAACGCAGAGACATAAAGGAGACATACCTTTACGAGATAAATTATATAAATGTTGTTTCTTACAATTTTTTGTTACTTTTTCACGGGGGGGGGGGGGGGTAAGAAAGATAATAATGCCGGTTTAGCCGCAACAAGAGTATCCTGCGGTTTTTTGAGGATTCTTTGTATAAAATTCCCGGCTCTTTGTCTCATTAGTAAGTAATGTATCTTTTTTTTATGGTTTTGTCAAATGAAAATGCCTATTTTTACCCTGCATAATTGTCTAGGTTTTTCTGTACAAAAGTTTCGGTTCTTTTTTTATGGTTTTATCAACTCTAATACACAGAAAACGCAAATTTGTTAGAATATACTCCTTCCTTTGTTAAGATAATATAACTTTTTTTATTTTTTTTCTTGACTCCTCAAACAACAAATTGTAATTATTAAAAATATATGGGGGAAAATATCAACATCCTTGTGGCTGCCAGAAATGACACAGACCGGGAGTGTATACTTGCCGCCGTATCAACCCAGAAAGATTTTAATGCGGAACACGCGCGTTTGAAACTTACAAAAAGATTTGCCCCACTTACCGCGAGGACGACAGCAGCTTGCGAAGAATGGAGCCGTATGTGTATGCGCAAATGGTAGCCGGTAAAGATGCG
>JAITUR010000098.1 GCA_031286205.1 Treponema sp. | reverse complement strand
GGACTATTTGGTCGCTTTGTCGATGTGTGGGGTGTCGGTAGTTCGGGCGATGAGGCAAGTTGGTTTGGATGTTTCTTTGAAATTTTCTCCCAATAATTGAATTGTGTTTACCATACACATATATTAAGAATAAGTGCACTTTGGGGATCTGTCAAGGAAAATATTTCATTATATTTCTATTTTATGAACTTTTTTGGGATTTCCTTCTATAAATATCGATTATATTGATGAAATTCCGGCCAAAAATGGCGGTAAATCTATCCCAGCAAAGCCATGGAGAAAAAAGTTACCGTGTTTGCTCCGTTGTTGTATGCGATTCCCGCCGCCTTGCTTAACTCTGCAACATTGATCCCGGCGGCCTCGATAGAGCCAATCTTTTTTTCCGGGTAACGGCATGGAGCTATACCAGTGCAGCCGCCGTTATCCTTGCAGACAGGACAGCTTCCCGCGCCGTAGACAGGAGAATCGCCAAGGCTTTTTTTTAGTTCGAGCGTCAGCGATGTGTGAAGCTCCCTGCCGCAGGTCATGCCCTCGTAATCGAAAGAATCTTCCAGATTGTGTACAGTTGTAAATACAAAAACTTCCTTGTAGGTTAAAATATTTTTGCGTTGTTCTTCTATGGTTCCGCAGGCAGGAGGACAAGTCCGGGATTTTCCATAGTTTCCGCAGACATTGCTTTTGCAGTATTCAAGCATCTGTTCCGAAAAAACAAGTTTGTTTACAGGAACAACAGCATATTCATGAATTTTTTCTAATATACTTTTATCCGGGAAGGGCATCAATTATTAAATTCCTCCCGATGACTGTTTAAGCGCGTTTATTACCGCCGCAGATTTATTTATACATTCCTGATATTCAGATTCAGGGTTACTGTCTGCGACAATCCCCGCTCCGCAGCGAACAAATACTTTGTTGCTGCGTTTATAAACAATGCGGATTGCGATACAGGTGTCCATATTGCCCGTAAAATCAAGGTAGCCTATTGCGCCGCCGTAGATGCCGCGCTTGTTTTGTTCCTGCTCGTTAATAATTTGCATTGCGCGAATCTTGGGCGCACCTGACAATGTCCCCGCAGGCAGAACTGCGTTAATCGCATCTAATCCCTTGTACGGTTCGCGGATTTCGCCCGAGATTGTCGAGCCTATGTGCATAACATGAGAAAAACGCAAAACTGCCATGTATTTTTCTACCTTGATTGATCCGGGCTTGCTTATTTTGCCAAGATCGTCTTTACCAAGGTCTACAAGCATATCGTGTTCTAAAAGTTCTTTTTTGTCCGCAAGAAGTTCTTTTTCCAGAGTTATATCTTCTTCGTCGGTTGCGCCCCGTTTGCGTGTTCCTGCAAGTGGAAAGGTAAAAAGTTTTCCATTATGCAATTTTACCAAAGTTTCGGGAGAAGCTCCGGCAATTTCCAGATTGCTTCCGCTAAAATAAAACATATACGGCGAAGGATTAATTGTTCGCAGTACACGGTAGGTATCAAAAATACTGCCTTCAAAATCAGCTTCAAAGCGGTTCGATAACACAACCTGTAAAATATCGCCGTCTTTTATATGGTCTTTTGCCTTAAGCACCATCTTGCAGTATTCTTCTTTTGTAAACATTTCTTTAAAATCGGATTTTACATTTGCAGTCGGAATATTTCCCGGCTGCCCGTCTTTAATTAGTGTTCTTAATTTGTTAAGCTCGTCTATTCCTTTTTTATATTCTTCTTCGATATTACCGGTATTGATATTTACAATTAAAATAATTTTTTGCCTGAAATTGTCAAAGGCGATTACCTTGTCAAAAAGCATAAGGTCTACATCGTTAAAACATTCTTCGTCTGCGGCATCAAGTTTAAGTGTTGGTTCGCCGTATTTTGCATAATCGTAGGCAAAGTAGCCGACAAGCCCGCCCGTAAACGGCGGCAGATAGTCCAATTTTATGCTTTTATGATTGTCAAGGATTTCCTGAATTTGTTTGTTGGGGTTGTCTGTTTTAATTATTTCTGTTTTTTCGGAAATAATTTTCATCTCGCCATTAAGACAAGTTACTTCCATTTTTGGATCAAAGCCCAAAAAGGTATATCTGCCCCAATTTTTTGTATCCTCGGCGCTTTCCAGAATAAAGCAATGTTTGCTTGCACCCATTAATCTTTTTAGAGCTTCTATCGGAGTTGCAATGTCGGAGAAAATTTCCATGCTAACAGGCAAAACATTGTATTCATTTGAAGCAGCAATTGTTTTTGCTTCATTCAATGTTGGTCTAAACATAATTTTCTCCGGTTAAAAAATTTTATTTTCTATTTCCGCGCGCACTTTAAGCTCTTTCATAAGAGATGCAAATTGATCCAAATCCAAAGATTGAGCGCCGTCGCATAATGCCTTTGCAGGATTATTGTGCGCTTCGATCATCAGACCGTCCGCTCCTACGGCAAGGGCGGCTTTTGCAAGAGGCGGAACAAGACTGCGAATGCCTGCCGCATGGCTTGGATCAACAATAACGGGCAAGTGAGTTTTTTGTTTAAGCAATGCAACGGCGGAAAGATCCAGAGTGTTGCGCGTTAATGTCTCGAAAGTACGAATACCGCGCTCGCATAAAATTACCTGATCATTCCCCGATGATACAATATACTCGGCGCTCATTAAAAGTTCGTCTATCGTATTTGCAAGCCCGCGTTTTAACAGAATCGGTTTTTTTAAAGTTCCGGCAGTTTTAAGAAGATCATAATTTTGCATATTCCTGGCTCCAATCTGCACAATATCGACATCTTCGAATAAATCAACCTGTGTTTGGTTCATCATTTCTGAAACTAAAGGCAGCCCTGTTTCTTTTTTTGCCTGCCTGAGCATCTCTAGCCCTTCGACCTTTGTACCCTGAAAAGCATAGGGCGAGGTGCGGGGTTTAAAAGCTCCGCCGCGCAGGATTTTTGCCCCGCTGTTTTTAACGCTCTTGGCAATTTCCAGAATCTGCTCTTTGCTTTCGACAGAGCAGGGACCCGCTATGATAGTAAAAAATCCTTCGCCAATCGAAATATCGCCGATGCGGATAATTGTATCGTCTTCGTGAACCGTCCGGTTTACAGCTTTGTACTGCTCGGTAATGCGTTTTCCAAAATCGATAATGTCGGAAGTCTGAACCACATGATCCAGATCGATTTCTGCGGTGTTCCCGATCAAGCATATAGCGGTATGTTCAGTGCCAACGCTGTTTATGGTGGAAAATCCTTTTTGTTCCCATTCCAAAATGAACTTGTCTATTTTTTCTTTCCCTACATTGGGCTTCAAAATAAAAACCATACTTTTCTCCTTCTCAAAGGGTATCATAATTTTTATTTTTAGGATAGAATATAGCCATGAATAAAGAGAATAACCAATTTATAGATAAGTACTCGAAGCTCCTGATAGACAAGGGTATGATCGAAAACGAGCTTTACTTTAAATACGAGGTAAAACGCGGCTTAAGGGACATCAGCGGAAAAGGCGTGCTGGTAGGTTTAACGGAGATTTCCGAAATTGTTTCTTATGTAATAGAAGACGGCGACCTTGTGCCCTGCGAAGGCAAGCTCTACTATCGCGGCATCAATATAGAAAAAATTGTTAAGGGATTCCTGGACGAAAAACGCTTTGGGTTCGAGGAAGTCTGCTTTCTCCTGTTTTTCGGGCATCTGCCTAACAAATCTGAGTCCGAAGTGTTCTGGGAAATGATCGATAATTATACCTCCCTTCCGGAAAACTTTGTCCGCGATACAATTATGAATGCGCCCAGCAAGGATATGATGAACTCCCTTGCAAAAAGCGTGTTAACCCTCTATGCTTTTGACGAAAACCCCGACGATATTTCCATAGATAATGTTCTGCTTCAGTCAATTAAATTGATAGCTCAATTTCCCCTGCTTGCAGTTTACGGTTATCAGGCTTATGCGCATTATTACAAAAAAGAAAGTTTGGTAATTCACCCGCCGCAAAAAGGTTTGTCCATAGCAGAAAATATTCTTCATATGCTGCGCCCCGATTCCAGCTACACAGACCTTGAAGCGCAGATTTTAGACATTGCGCTGGTTCTTCATGCGGAACATGGCGGCGGAAACAACTCGACATTTACAAACCATGTTGTTACATCTTCCCATACCGATACATATTCGGCAGTTGTCGCTTCTCTTGGTTCGTTAAAAGGTCCAAGACATGGCGGCGCGAATATCAAGGTAGTGCAGATGATCAGCGATATAATGGAAAATGTTAAAGACTGGAACGACGACGAAGAAATTAACGCCTACCTGGAAAAAATGTTAAACAAACAGGCTTTTGATAAATCCGGTTTAATCTACGGAATGGGACACGCTGTTTATTCATTGTCCGATCCTCGCGCGCTTATTTTCCGGAGCTTTGTCGAGCAGCTTGCAGAAGAAAAAGGCCGCAACGATGAATACAAACTTTATTCAAAATTGGAAACTTTGGCTCCGCAGGCAATCGGCAAGGTGCGCAAAATATACAAAGGTGTAAGCGCCAATATCGATTTTTATTCGGGCTTTGTTTACAGTATGCTGGATCTTCCACAGGAAATCTTTACACCGCTTTTTGCTGTCGCGCGTGTTGCCGGCTGGAGCGCTCACCGGATAGAGGAGCTTGTAAACTACGGCAAGATAATTCGCCCCGCTTACAAATCTGTAAAAAAACAACAGCCGTATGTGCCAATGGTAGAACGCGGCTAGTTTGTAAACGGAAAGAAGTAAATAAGCGGTTTATATTTGCGTTACAATTAACCCGACAATGATGCCAAACAAAGTTACAATGCTGGCTGCCCGATTTTTAGTCAGAATGATAGACTGCGGTATTATTTCGCCAAAAACAATGTAAAGCATTGCTCCGCCTGCAGAAGAAAGCGACAAAGCAACCGCAAGATCGGAAATGTTTCCAATGGCTATGCCGATAAGTCCGCCTATTAATGTTGTTGCTCCCGCAAAGGCTGTTAGAAATACTACTTTTCCTCTATTTACTCCGCCCATCAGGAGAGGCGCTGCAATAGCCATTCCCTCGGGGATATTGTGTAGTGCAATCATTATCGCTAAAAGTACGCCCAGGCTGAAGTTATAACTTCCTCCGGCTCCAATGGCTATTCCTTCCGGAACATTGTGCAGAGCAATGGCGATAAGCATTAATATACCGGAACGAAGCATCTTTGAAGGATCTTTTATAATCTGACTTTCGTGATACAGTTCTTCGTGCGTGTGGTGCAATTTAAGTTTGTCTTCTTTTGTTTCTGTTATTCTGTCTACAACACGATTCAAAGCCATAATAGTAATAATTCCAAGTGCAAGACCCAACAGGCAAACAATGGGACTGGCAAGTTCAAGTGTTTCGGGAACAAGACCAAAACAAACAATGCTTACCATAACACCTGCGGCAAATGACAATAACCAGCAGATCATATTTTCTGACGGCTTCTTAAGTAATATTGCCGAAAGCAAACCGCCAAGACCCATTCCAAGTATTCCTGCCACCGCACTGAATATTATTAATAGAATCATGCTTTTCTCCTATTCTAGGTTAGTTGTACCTAACCACTAGAAGTTAGCATATCCTAACTTACTTGTCAAGAGTTTTTTGTAAATATTTTTCAGATAAGGGTTTGTTATTTTTCCGCATATACAGTTATGCTTTTTATTATATTTGGATTTTCGTTGTAAATTTTAATTGTTTCTTCGGAAAAATTATTTTTCATAAAATCTTCAGGAAGATCAATTACAACTTCTTTTTGGATTTCAATATTTCTAAATCCCGTTTCTTCAATGTTTTTTAGATAAAGGTCTTTGCTGATTGCCCCGGTAATACAAGCGGCATACATTTCAACTGCCGATTTTATTTCGTCGGGCAAATTTCCGGTTAAAATAATATCCGAAATACTAAAATGTCCGTTGGGTTTTAATACTCGGTAAATTTCATTAAAAACCGCTTTTTTATTTGGAACAAGATTTAGAACACAATTACTTACAATTACATCCGCCAAATTTGATTCCACAGGTATATTATCTATATCTCCCAAAATAAATTCCACATTTGCAAACCCCAGTTTTTTTTCATTGTTTTTTGCTTTTTCGATCATTTCCTGCGTAAAATCTATGCCGATAATTCTTCCGGTGTCTCCTGCCTCTGCCCTTGCGACAAAACAATCATTACCTGCCCCGCTGCCTAAATCAATTACAGTATCGCCTTTTTTTATTTTTGCAAATTTTGTAGGCAGCCCGCAGCCAAGCCCTAAATCTGCATCGGGATTATATCCGTCAAGCCCTGTATAATTTTCAGCCATCATATTGTAATTTTTACCGGAACAGCATGACTTTGTACTGCAGCAAGAACCTTTTTCCTGTATATTTTCAGAGGCAATTTTGCCGTATGTATCCCTGACAATTTCTTTTATTCTCTGTTCGTTTTCCATTGAATTATCTCCTGAAATTTATGGTTCGAATCTTTTTTTTAAGATTTTATAATAATTGGCTAAACTTTTATCTCCGCCATTATCCAAAAACAAACAAAAAGGCAGACTGTCTGTTTCCTTGTGTTTTATGACACAAGCACAACATTTCCCGTTATTAGGGCAAGTCTTTTTAGGACAAGCACATTCTTTTACATTTATACAACCCATTTTAATCCTTTGTTAATTTTCAATGTTATTATCCATAATTTAATAATAGTTTATTATTTTTTCTATGTCAAGAATTCATTTGTAGCTGCCTTTTTTTGTAATTGTTGACTTTACTAAAAAAGACTGCCCAAGGAATATTGGGCAGTCTGATTATATTTTGTTATAAGCTTCGAACAAATTACTGCTATCTGGCGTTCACGAAAATTGGGTTGGAATAAAACCATAAATCCGCGAAGGTTCTTGCCGGAACATTTGTTCCTCTTACGGAGTCAAATGGAGTATCTACTAACGGGTTGCCGTCACTATCGGTCAAGCCGGTAGTGTTGGGTGCAAGGTTAGTGCCCCGTAGACGGTAGTACATATTTTTATTAGTTTTGGGAAGCGTGAAACTTATGTGGCAAACACCATTGGCATCTACTGTCCAATCCTCTTCGGTAAAAGTGGCTATGACTTTGGTTGTGGCAACAGAGTCCGTACTGTAATCAGATGCTTTGCCTGTCACCTCGCCTGCTATAAGATCGATATGGTGTACTACGGGTTTGTCGTTAATTCCGGAACGACCATCGGTGTTGGCGTGGTTTTTTTCCGGTGATTTAAAAGATATTTTTACAACTGTTGATGTATTGGCCGCGCCCGAAACTGTTTGCCCCATTGTGGCGGAATTGCGTCCTACAGTAATTCTATAGTCAAGATAATTGATAAGATCGCCTAATACGCTGTATGTGTTGCCTGAGCGCATACCGTCAAGAATGCCTTGATAGCTTTTTTCTTCTACAAAGGTATAGATTTTAGAATATTCTCCGGGCCAGAAGTCGGGTTCCCTGCCGGGTCCGCTTTCATTGGTATGGAAGTCGGAATTGCCAAAAATCCAGAAATGTCTTCCTTCGCTAAGAAGAGAATCCCAAACGCCGCCTATCTTTGCGGCGTAATAGTCGGCGCCGCCATATGTTCTAAGTTTTGGAATACTATCGTTCAGCGATCTTAAAATATCGGCTCTGTTGTCTATGTCCCTGGGTGTTGCAAGTTCTGAATTTGTTTTGATATAATTGTCTACCATTTCTTCAAGTGTGTTTGCAGAACCAGCTGATAATTGGATAAGTCTGTTTTGGGTTTTATCAAAGTAATAGAAACGAGCCAGTCCGCCGCGGAAAGGCGATTTCTGATGACCGGGAAGCATTTCCGCGCCGAAGAAAATATCCGGAGCTATGTCGTTTAATTCACGGATTTCCTGAATCAGCCAGCCAGTGCCGTTCCCCGCAAGCACTCTTGTTGGGTGGTTGGGAAGGAAGTAGCTTGTATTGGGAAAGTTTTTTACCAGCCATTGCGCAGCCTCTATAGATTTTCTGTGATTGTTGTCTGAGTTTTTTGTGATACCTTCAGCATCAACAATGGTACGCATTTCCGGAGTAAGATCTTCGAGTTTAGAGGAATCGGCTGCATCAAAAAGATACTCAAAAAGAGCAAGATTTTTTCTTACAGCATCATCATTCCCAATAAATCCCAAACTTGCGTGTTCGTGCCCGGGAGGATTAAATTCAAATCCGTTAAATTGAAGAATTGAACTGCGATTTTGCGCAATTCTTTCTGATCCTTCACCAAGAATTGTTTCCCATCTGAATCTATTTCCCACAACCTCGCCTGCATTGTTACGGTTAAAAACGCCGCCGTGGTCTGTTGCCGAATACCAGTCAAGTTCGTATTCGACAGCTTTTGCTGCAACTTGATCTGCCCTGTATTCTCCGTCCGAGATGTTGGTATGTGTGTGGAAGTCGCCGGTTACCCACATTCCATTACTTTTTTGCGATGTGCCCGTTTTTACGCACGCGAACAACAAAGCAACAATTAACGCCGCTGTAGCGAACTTAACAATTCTTGCTAATTTGGTTGCCTTTTTAATAGTCATAATACATTCTCCTTACTTTTATTAAGTTTGATAAGAATATGCTAATAATAAAGTGTTAGAGTAAGGTAAGTTATATATTAATTATTGGTTAAATTCTGTATTTATTAATAATACCTCTCGCCTACTTTCCAGTCTGCTCCATAGGGGAACATTGCGCCGCCGCGGGGAATTGCGCCGATGTCGGGTGTTCTGCCTGTGGGACGGTATTGAGCATCTACAGTGCCGCGGGCATTGCCGGAAGAAGTCATACGGCCTTCGGGTCTTTGTGTTACGGGAATTGTGCCGTTTATAAAATTGCTGCTGTAGCTGGCTTGACTGCCATTTTCTGTACCCCAATACGATATGTCTTGTCTGATATTTACAAATAAATTATCTTTAACCGTAACATTGCTGGCATCAGCATTATCTACAGGTTTACTATAGGAGCCAAATCCATGCCGAGCGCCTACAACGGTATTGTTATAGAACTGTGTTCCTGGGTTTGGCAAATTTATTACTAAACCAGTATGTCCGCCAATAACTATATTATTGCGAACAATCATATTTGAATTGTAATTATCAGTATACAAACCAAAACGCAATTTTTGCATAGTTCCAAAATCACCTTTATCACCGGAAACAATAAAATTATTATATATCTCAGTACCGCCAAAATCAGTTCCTGCTGTAAGTGTAAAAATAGCCCCAGAATCGCTGCCTAATATACAATGATTTTCAAAATAATTGTTGCGAACAATACAGCGTTCATATACCAAATCACTAAAATGAACATGATCTCTAGACGCATCAATAAATGTGTTATGCGAAATCTCAAGCCGTTTTGAATTATAAATACAAACACCAACCAAAAAATTACCGGAATAACCGACGGTATGAACAATATTATTTGTAAAAACATTGTCATCGCCTTCCAGTACAATTCCATGACCTGCTGTAGGACCAAATTCATTTCTGGAAATCCTGTTATTATTTCCGGTAATAACCATGGCGCTTTCACTTATAGTAGCGCTCTTTGCCTTATACCAACCGCTGTCATAAAAATGATCGGCATAATTAATACGACAGTTTTCTATTGTGTTATTTCTTGCATTTTGCATACTAATACCGCCGCCATAAATGGTTATATTTTTAATATTTACATGGGAGGTATTATTTGCTTGAATTGCAATATTGTTAAAATACCGCATTGTTAGGGTATGTTGATCAGGTCTTCCATTCCAGGGCGGATAAAAATACAAAAGATTTGTTTTTTTATCAAAGTAATATTCGCCTGGAGCATCAAGAAGAGCCAGAGCCCCTGTGATATAAAAAGGATTTCCAGGACAAGGTAAACCCGGATCTCCATCGTCTTTATCATAATAGCTTGTCAATTCTTTTTCCAGAGTTATCGTTCTACCATTTACCGATCTTACTGGAGATTCAAATGCTCCCCAGCCTGCAAGTCCTTCTTGACCAGTCCATATAATAACTCTAGCGCCAATAATATCTGCCGGAATATTACGGCTTGTTACAACAGTGTTTTTATTAGTACCTCTTTGAGCAACATCTCTTTTATAATCCATAATTGAAGACATGGAGGGACCCATATTGGGGTATCTGGCTTCTACCATAGAGTCCCTGTTTGCAAAAAGTTGAGGAAAATCTATTTCCATATCTTTTACATATTCGCTTATATCAGCAACCCATATATTTCTATCAACGCCTCTGGTTCCAAGCTGTCTCCATTGCGGAGCAATCGGGATTGTTGGTGTGATTATCACTTCAGATCCGGGCATTGCTGTTAGTGTTACAGGTCTCCCTGCCGCGCCTGCCGGTATTCTAAATCTTTCGTGATAAGTGCTGGAATCAACCAACACAGTATCGCCCGGTTTTACATAATGCATGGCGTGGGCAATTTTTTGAAATGGACGAGCCTGTGTACCGTTTCCGCTGTCCGATCCATTACCTGCACTTACATATAAATTTCTTGTATTGTTACTTCCTGTTTCTCCTACTGTTGCAAGTGTAGTTGCAGGAGTATAATCCCATGTCAATTCTGTAATTGTAATATTAAGGTTGTCAAAATAATATGTTGTATTTACGGCGTTATTTTCCCAAGTAGTTAAGTAAAGAAACGGCTCTCTGTTGGCAGGAGTTATAGTAAGCGTTCTGCTTATACTATACCAAACTCCAGGTACAGCGTTATCTACCTGTGCCACTTGAGGATAATCCGGCTCATTGTTATATTGCCAAAGTAATGTTCCGCCAGCTCCTGTACGCATAATATCTGCCGAAAAACGAATAGTGATCGTTTTTCCCCTATGTGCAGCAAGAGAATAACCTATCACATTCCAATTGCAATCTTTTCCATTAATTTTAATTACATTTGTTCGTCCGTCTTGCGGAAGGTTGACAATTTCATAATTTGCCGCATTAGATCTAAAACCGTTAACCGGTGTAGTATTGCGAGCCGTACTTACACGGACTTCCTGAACACTTGTTCCAGGCGATTGTTGTGATGTAAAGAAAACAATTGCCATAGGCGCTAATGCCAATAATATGAATTTTCGCATTTATAACTCCTCTTGTTATATTTGTATTTATACTCAATAGCTTTTGCTTTGTCTGGCAAGGAATTTCTAATTCCTTGCCAGACAAAGACTTGTAATCGGAATTCCCAGACAATTTATAATTGTCTGGGAATATTTGGCAGCTAAAATATTCACCGCCGTGTTCTGCCTCCATGCCGCGCAAGAAAACCATCGGGATCGCTAACGGCATGAAACGCAGGTTTAGCGTTTAACCTCCAGTCAAAAAGAGTAGGATTTCCTCCAGAAAGCCAGCTTGTATTATCATCTACACCCCAAAATGTTACAAATTTTATGTGAGTGGAATATTCCCTGAATAAATTCATAAGTCTGGCATAAAGAACGGCTTGAGCTAATGCATCTCTTTCAGACATAGTCGAGTCTTTCCCCTGCCCCCGATTATAACCGTCAACCGATATGTCTAGTTCAGTTATAGCTACTTCAATTCCAAGACTGCATAACTTTTCCAGCGAAGTTCGTATATTGTTAAAATTGATGTTTAAATTTGCACTGCTTGTTGATGAACCAATATGAGTTTGTGAACCCACGCCTTCAATAAGATTTCGAGTTCCGCCTGTTTCTGTTTTATATCTGTCATTTATATCTTGAATCATTTTTCGCACTACTTCTGCTTTATTTGGATTCTCAAGATCATTATCATTATAATAAAGAGTAATATTAGAGTCAGCAGCACGGGCAGCACGGAAAGCAATTTCAATATAATCAGCACCTAATTTACTGTACCAACGGTTATCAACCCAAGAAGCGTTTTGTGAATTAATAATACAATTCTTCCAATTTCCACGAGCTTCCGCATTAGTAACATTAGGTTTTATTGCTTCGTTAATAACATCCCAGGAAGCAATCCTGCCTCTAAAATGACGAACCACTGTAGTTATATAATTATTCAGGTTTTGAATTACTTCTTCTCTTGAGCCTTCAGTTAACCATGATGGATCATCTCCATACCAGGCAAGAGTATGACCATGTACACGAATGTTGTTTCTTACTGCAATATTTACTATATTATCTGCTTCAGCAAACCGATATGCTCCTCCCTTACTTGAAGGTGCTAATTGAAATGGATAAGTACCCGCAGAAGTCACTATATTATAATGGTGTTTAAGAAGATCAAAATATTTTCCGGACATATATATTCCGTCATAATTTGTGATATTCCCTATAAGAAAATCGTTTTCATATACAGATTTAAGCGGAGTTAAAGATAAATCCGGATTTAAGGGGTTTCCTGTTGTTATTGTTATAGTGGGGTTTGCCAAGTAAAAAATTGTAGGAGAATTAACGCCATAATTTGTTAGGTATAATTCAGGATAATTATTTGTAGGAGTTATAATAATTCTTCCTCTCATACTGTGCCAAACTCTAGGCGAAGCATTTTCCAATTCAGACAATGAAGGAAAACCCGGTTCGTTATTTATTTGCCATTTTATCATCCCTGCAGATCCCTCGCGTCTTACATCTGCTGAAAATTCAATAGTAATTGGTGTTCCTCTGTATTGAGCCAAAGAATATTTAAATATTGACCATTGTGTTTTTGTACTATTCACTTTTAGTACATTATTTTTACCCTGATAGCTACGAAGAATTTCGAACGAACCGGATTCACCGAAAAATCCATTAACATTATTTGGCGGTGTTTGTGATAAAAAAAGCAAAGATGATAGACACAATATTGCGATTAATAAATATTTTTTCATATTACAACTCCTTTTTTAGTTATATTAGACTTGTTCGATAACTCGGTTAGTTATCGAACAAGTCCTGCAGTTTTCCGAGCTAAAGCTAAAAAACTGCTATTTTGACAAGGAAGTTGTTCTGAAACTGAAGTTTCCGAACAACTCTATTATAGTTTAGATTATAACATAAAACCCAAAAAAACTGAATAATAAGCCCTGTTTTTACACAGGGCAAAAGAGTCGTCTGTAAAGTAACCGGCTTTATGGACAGGCTAATTGCCAAGTAATTTCTTTATTTCTGCGGAAGTAATTTCGCGGCTAAGGACCTTTTTTCTGTTATTATCTACAAAATCCAAAACCAGTGATTGTTTTACCGTGCCTAATATCATCAAAATATCCGAAGGAATATCAATAGATGTTATTCCAAATTCTTCAAAAAGTTCTTCGTTGGTTTTTTCCGAATAACTTGCAATTTCTTCGTCTGAAACAACATTGTTATTAATGGAAAATTCCGCCTGAAGCCCTCCTCCTTTAACTGTACTAATCGAGTTAAATTTGATGGAATCATTGGTTATAGATGCTGCAAAAAAAGATGAAATTACCGAATTAATTTCGTTATTAAAGTTATAAATGACAAGCTCAAGGGCTTTTCCGGTAATTCTTCCGAAATTCACACAAATAATTATTGCGGCAATTATCAATATAGTTGTTATTACTACACAAAAAATAGAATAAATACGATACATTATTTTTAATACTTTTTTAAACTTTTCCATACATTCTCCTTATTTTCGCATCAAAAAGGCTGTTCTTTCGAACAGCCTTTTTCAAGATCATATTAATTTTCAGGAGCAATAAACCGAATGTTTTTTATTACAAGGTCTCTTAAAGCAGGATCGTTAGGCGACACAAATTCCTCGAAATTGCGGACATGTGCAAAGAAAGATTCAAACTTGATATTTACAATTCTATTTTTATTTAAGGTTCTCCAATTAATGCTGCCGCGCGGATTTTGAACATTTTCGCCTAAAATATATATACTATTGTGTCCGGGCATCCATGCAGGTCCTTGCGTTTGACACCATCTCCAGCGTCCTCTGGCATCAGCATCAAAAAAAGTGATACCTACTCCCATTTGCCGTAGTTCAGGATGTACGCCTTCCCAGCTTATTACGATTCTTTCGAATTTGGAAATATCAAGAGGAGATGCAAATTCCAATTCAAATTCAAAAAGATTATCCCGGCTTCTATCAAAAGGAACAGTAATGCCTGTGCCGGGAGTCACAGTGCCGCCTTTTAAAGTAATTCCATGCGATAATCCTGCTCCTGCTGCATCATAAATAACAAATTGCGCGGGTGGCACATAGTTTGCCGGAATTACAAATTCAACGCTTTGAATAGTATGATTTCCCCAAGAGTGTACAAATATCATATTTGCTTCATTTGCTCTTGGCGAGCTATATAATTCCGATATACGCACTCTAACTTGATAATTTCCGCCTCTGTTTGGCGGCGGGAAAAAAACTTGGCTTACCGGATTTTCTAAATCCGCAGTTGCCGCTGATTTTACAAGAGAAACACACCCAATTGTAGACCAATCGAGATTCTGAGTGCCTCTCATGGTGATTAAAAGATGACTGGTATTGTTTTTATTCGATCAAGCACTGCGCCGGTAATAATACCTCCACCAGCCGCTTTGAATTCATTTGGTAAGCCTGTTTGATCAAGTGTTAATACCTGTCCGTATAAAGCGGGCGAAAAGAACCCTGCCAACATGAGAACTGCCAAGAAAACTAACCCCAAATTTTTCATTTTTTCCTCCAAGTTTTATATAAACTGTTAGAAGTATATAATATAAAATATGATAATGTCAATGGTTATTTAAATATTATCCAGTGTAAAAAAATATACTTCTAATGTCGAAAAAATTCTTAAAAAACGAAGACTTCTTTGACAACTCAGGTTGTTGACTATCAGAAATAAGTATTTTTGTCTGCCGGCAGCACCAAATAACGGCTACACCCCTTTTCGCATATCTTGCGGAGTGTCATGTGTAAACCGGATTTCTTCGAATAGACAAGTACCGCCTTCTCCTGTCGGGGATTGCGCGACAAAGCCCACTTTGAAAGTATCTTTCATGGGGAGTTTAAAAAACCGGGTCATTTTATATTCTTTGCCGTCCAAAGAATAATGCAGTGCAAAAAGATCGCCTTTTTTGGCAACTTGCATGTAAACCGTGTTGCCGGGAATAATAACGCCGTTAGCGTCATCTGATACGCCATTGGTAACAACACTTACTACGGCATTGTGACCAAGGTCTGTAAATTCAAAACAAAGCTTAACCCAGCAGGTTTCGCCGCTCATAACCATAAGCACGCAGGCATCATAAATGGAGACAAAGGTTCGGGAAACTTTGGTGTTAAGGATAAAATCCTTGTCAGTTTCGACATAAAAAAAGGGAGCATTCATTATTTTTTTTCCGCTTGCAGGATCTATAAAATAGTCCGATTTTGGAAGCGCCTCTATTTTTAGCGAATCTTCCCCGATTTCTATTTCCGATTGGAAATCCCATTTAAAATTATTAAACAATTCTTTACTCATAAAATCCTCCTGGATTAAGTTTACTGAATTTCATTTATTATATCATTAATCTATAAGTAACAAAAATATTAAAAGATTTATAAAATCCTATTTCCATAATCATCATCCCTTTACCTATTGGTCCAAAAATACCGATTTTTGGCATAATAAAAGCTTTATCCATATATATTGATATTCCGGTAAAATTATCTTCCTTTTCCCAAGGTAAGTATAAGGGAATTCCAAATCTGAAAAACGGAGTATCCTCGTATAAATAACTGTCATATTTTTTATTATAATAATGATTATATCCAATATCAAGAAAAAAAAGAAAAACATTATTAATATTAACATTGGAAAATAAACCGAATTCCATTTTATTTACAAATAAATTATACGGTTTTCTGGAGAAGTACGGCTCTAATCTGGTAACCGACACACTGCCAATTTCGAACGGCTTTATGGAAAATTTAAAAGAAATATTAAAATCATTATTGCCGGAGCTGTAAGAACCCGATACACTATCACTGCCAATACCAAAAGAAGATAACATTCCTTTATGGCTAAAACCATAAGAACCTGTTAATTGATTAAATACTTTTCCAATAACAGGAATATCTGCCGTGTTAAATATGGCAATTATTGAATAATGAAAATCTTCCTCTTCTATACGGCTGTCTACTACAACATCTTTATTTCTTGATATTACTCCTTCCTCTGTATATAAATTAAAACTGTAACCCGCCAACAAGCCGATAGTTCCAAACCGGTTCTGAAAAATAAGGCCGCTATTGGGAAATATTTTTAGACACATTGAATAAAAAGTGCCGGCATCTTTCCAATCTCCATATAATCCGCCAAGAAAATTTAAAGATACATTAAGCGGAATCAGGAAATTATTGCTAAGCCGAAAAAACATTGTATAGGTCAAATTACTTACACTTGACATACTATCAGCATCAAAATCATCATTATCAAAATCAAAATTATAATTTTCAAATAAACCATTAATATAAGCAGAACTATAAAAAATGTATTCCTCGCCATTATTAAGCATTTTTAGATGTTCAGCCATTTCCTCTCTATAAAACATCATCATATCCACACTGGTTGATGTCATAAAAAAATCAAACCCAAATGCAGTGCTTCCCAATAAAATAAGAAAAACCAAAAAAATAATACATTTTCTGTGGAACATTTAATTCCTCCTAGTATATATGATGCTATTTTAATATATACCGGCTATATTGACCACCCGCCAAATAACTGCTATCCTGAATACCATGACAGATATTAAAAATATGGTAAAAAACCTTCATCCTCTGGAAATTCGGATTCTTCTTCATTATAAAAAAGGCGATGAATTAACTATAGAAAAAGTGGAAAGGGATTTGAATTTTAAACCCGGAAACGGTAATCAGGCGCTTTCATGGCTTGCCGGCAAGAATTTGATCGGCGAAATCCGGCGGGAAGCGGCGGTTTTTTACGAATTAACCGGGCTTGGTCAGGAATGGAACGACAAGGGCAGCCCCGAAGAACGGGTTCTGGAACTTATACGGCAAAGATT
>JAITUR010000057.1 GCA_031286205.1 Treponema sp. | reverse complement strand
GCCTCTGCATTTTCGCAGTGGACATCTAAAAGGAGAGTTCTGTCACTTTGTACAATCAGTGCCTTGTTAAGCATAACCGTATAAGTATATCAAATTTTTTGTATTATGTGATAGAATATGATATGGAACCGCGCGTAAAAGACAAACCGGCATCTAAAACAACGGAAAAATACAAGGAGCCGGAGCAATTTAAGGTTATTCTATTAAACGACAATTACACAACAATGGAATTTGTAGTGGATGTTTTAATGGTTGTTTTTCATAAAAATCTTGAAGATGCTTACCAGATTATGTTGGATGTTCATAAAAAAGGCAGGGGTATTGTGGGGGTTTACACCTGGGACATTGCCGTAACAAAAATGGAACAGGTTCATGCGGCTGCCGAATCAAATGATTATCCGCTTAAATGTGTAGTAGAGCCTGCCCGCTAAAATACAGGTATTTTTAATGGACAGTCAGCCTATTTTATTTTTAAAAAATAAGATATAATAAAATCGAGGTAGAAAATGAGAGTTTCCGGACATGTACAAGCAATTATTGACGCGGCCTACAACGAAGCAAAACTGCGTAAACATGAATATCTTACACCCGAACATATTTTATATGCCGCTCTGGCTTTTGATGAAGTTCAGGAAATATTTAACTCGTGCGGGGCGGATTTAGAACAGCTTAAATCCGGAATGGAAAGTTACTTCGAACAAAAACTTCCGCTTTCTACAACGGGCGAACCTGCCAAGACAGTTGGTTTTCACAGCATAATAGAACGCGCTTTTATTCAATGCCAGGCTTCGCAAAGAAATACAATCGATATAGCGGATATTCTTGTTTCGCTTTATGATGAAGAACGATGCTACAGTGCTTACTATCTTCGCAAGGCGGGGGTTAAACGGCTGGTGCTTTTACAGGTACTGTCTCACAGCTACGATGGTCAGCTTGCACCTGAAGACGAGCCGACGGACAATACAAAAACAAAAGATAAGAAAAAAACTGCGCTGGAAAAATACGCTATCGATCTTACGGCATTGGCTCGTGACGGCAAACTGGAGCCGGTTATTGGCAGGGAAGAAGAATTGGATCGTACTGTGCAGGTTCTTTGCCGCCGTTTAAAAAATAATCCTATTCATGTGGGAGATTCCGGTGTAGGTAAAACTGCAATAACCGAAGGTCTTGCGCAAAGAATTGTTGCAGACAATATACCGCCCACCCTAAAAGACTTTTCCATTTTTTCGCTAGATATGGGTACATTGGTAGCGGGAACAAAGTATCGCGGCGATTTTGAAGAAAGAATTAAACGAGTTGTAGAAGAAATACTTAAAAAAGAAAAAGCAATTTTATTTATCGATGAAATTCATACACTTGTAGGAGCCGGTTCTGTTTCCGGTAGCGCATTGGATGCTTCCAATTTGTTAAAGCCCGCTCTTGCTTCCGGAAAACTAAGGTGTATAGGATCAACAACTCATGAAGAATACAGCAAACATTTCGAAAAAGACCGCGCGCTTTCCCGCCGTTTCCAAAAGATTGATATTAACGAACCGTCCGAAGCAGTGGCAATTGATATACTAAAAGGATTAAAATCCCGTTACGAAGAATACCACAATGTTTACTACAGCGATGAAGTCGTAGAAACCGCGGTAAAACTTTCCGCCCAATTTATAACAGAACGGCGGCTGCCCGATAAAGCTATCGATGTAATCGATGAAGCCGGCGCACTTGCACGAATAGAAGCGTACAAACAATCTACTACCGTACAAGATGGCCAAATAGAATTAATTAAAATTAACTTGCCGGCGATAGAAAGCGTTGTTTCTAAAATTGCACGGATACCGCAGAAAACTGTCGGCGAAAACGAAAAAGACAAACTTAAAGATTTGGAAAGACGGCTTAAAGAACGAATCTTTGGTCAGGACGATGCTATTGCGGCTGTTGTAAAAGCTGTAAAAAGATCGCGGGCAGGTTTTAGGGCGGACGGCAAACCTGTAGCAAACTTTCTTTTTGCGGGACCCACAGGCGTTGGAAAAACCGAGCTTGCCCGTCAGCTTGCAGAAATTCTCGGCGTTTCCATGATTCGTTTTGACATGAGCGAGTATCAGGAAAAATATTCGATCTCGCGTCTTGTTGGTTCTGCGCCGGGGTATATTGGTTATGAAGAAGGCGGACAACTTACAGATGCAATACGCAAACAGCCTCATGCAGTTGTATTGCTCGATGAAATAGAAAAAGCGCATACTGACATTTTTAATATTCTTTTACAAATTATGGATTACGCAACTTTAACCGATAACCAGGGACGGAAAGCGGACTTCCGTAATGTAATTTTAATTATGACAAGCAATGCAGGAGCAAGAGAAATTGGCAAGGGGCTTATTGGTTTTGGCGATCGTATTCAGGACGACAGCGCAATTAATAATGCGGTAGAAAAACTCTTTACGCCCGAATTTCGCAACAGACTGGATGCAGTTGTACGCTTTGGACATCTTTCTCGCGATATTATGTTTTCTATCGTGCAAAAAGAGATCGATGCTTTTACTGTTCAACTTGCGGAAAAGAGTGTAACCCTTACTGTTACGGAAGGCTGTATGGAAAAACTTGCAGAAGAGGGGTACAGCAAAGAGTTCGGAGCGCGAAACGCGAATCGCCTTATCGAAGATAAAATTAAATCATTCTTTGTGGACGAAGTTCTCTTTGGCAGTTTAAGCGAAGGCGGCAGTGCAATTGTCGATTACCGCGACGATGACTACTGCATGGATGTTAAAAATGTTATGGAAGAGGTTTCGTAAAACGAAAGGATAATGTCTTCTTTTAAACCCGGACCCGATCCCGACTTTCCCTATCTTTCTTTAATCGATTATTATTCGTTTCCAAATCCAAAAAAATGGAACGATTCCGTTATAGCGGTAGGCGGAAATTTATCTCCGGGTATGCTGCTTTCCGCTTACGAGCAGGGTATTTTTCCATGGTATGGTCCCGAAGACCCGGTAATATGGCAGTCTCCTGATCCTCGCTTTGTATTGTTCCCCGATAGACTGCATATATCATCTTCCATGAAAAAGATTTTAAAAAATAAAGTATTTGAAATTACTTTTGACAAAGATTTTTACGGAGTTATTAATGGCTGTGCGCAGATAATTCGCCAGTATCAAAATAAGCCTCATAATGGAACATGGATTACAAAAGATATAGTCGAAGCCTATACAGAACTGCATCGTTTGGGTTTTGCTCATTCTGTCGAAGCATGGCAGGACGGGGAGCTTGCAGGCGGCTGTTACGGTATTTTAATGGGCAGGGTTTTTATTGGGGAATCGATGTTTGCAAAAAAGAGCAATGCTTCTAAAGCCGCCTTTCTTACTTTAGCGCAAAAACTTTTTGAAGACGGAATAGCTTTTATAGATTGTCAAACCCCATCCAGCCATTTGGGAAGCATGGGCGGCGAAGAAATATCCCGCGAGGGTTATCTTGCGCTGTTAAAAGCCAACGGAGCTATGCGGTACTAACGCTTGCAATTACGGTGAATCCACCATTGGAACAAATCTGACATGAAGCAGCTCTCTTTCGGAAATAATCCCGCCGTTTTTTGTAAGAAGTTTTAACGATTGCACCGAGTGAACAGAACCAACCGGAACAATCATTCTGCCGCTGTCTTTTAATTGTTCGGTTAGTTTTTGCGGGATGTATTCCGGTGCGGCGGTAACAATAATTGCATCGAAAGGGGCTTCTTCCGGCCAGCCTGAATAACCGTTGCCGCATCTTACATTTATGTTTTTTATTTTAAGTTTGGCAAATATTTTTTCGGCTTCTTTGGCAAGTTCCTCCAGAAGTTCAATCGAAAAAACCTCCGCACCAAGATGCGCCAGAATAGCAGTCTGATAACCGGAGCCTGTTCCAATTTCAAGAATTTTCATTCCGGGGCTTGGGTTAAGCTGCTCCGTCATAAACGCGACAATATAAGGCTGCGAAATTGTTTGGTTTAAGGCGATTGGCAAAGCGTTATCGCTGTAGGCTCTGTCCTGCATATTTTCCGGAACAAAAAGATGGCGGGGCACGGATCGCATGGCATCCAAAACAGTTTTTGATTTTATGTTTCTTGTAACAAGCTGTCCATCTACCATCTTGTTGCAAAGCTCTGTAAAGTTTTTTTCCATGAATTACCCTGTTTGTTAAACCTGGAGTTTTTGGATTCTTCAAAAACTAAAACCAAGGTCTTCAAAACAAAGTACCACATTGCGTATATCATGTAAATGGTCTAATTACCCGTGGAAAGCAGATTTTATAGGGTAAAACCCGGAAAATTATGTAGTTTTTCTGATTGTTTTATTATACAACCTATGGTAATATATTGACTTATAAGGAGAAATCTATGATAAATACAAAATCTGAGCTTATTACATGGTCGCCCACATTTGCCTGTGGGGTTAAAGTAATTGATGATCAACACAAGGGGTTGATTAATCTGGTTAACAAAATGTTTAACCATGTAACCGGAGACGAAGCGGAAGAACTCGCTTACTTTAACATAGTTATTAAAGAAGCGGTTCAGTACATAAAAACACACTTTGCGACAGAAGAAAAAATCATGAAAGCAACAAAATTTGACGGTTATATTGATCATAAAAGGGCTCACGAAAGTTTTATTCTTAGTGTAGTTGAGTGTATTAACGATTATAAAGAGGGTAAAAAATATACCCTTGCAACATTCACAAAATTCCTTAAAGAGTGGATTTTATCTCATGTAGCGGTAATGGACAAACAATACTTTGAACATTTCAAGAAAATGATAACAACCATAAATAAGGTAGTAATGTGAGCATTTCCCTTTACGCAGGGTTTTGGTAGGTTGCCGATCCCACTCACTCCACAAACCTGACCTTAGCTTCCTCGAAAAATCCCCTAGGCGCAGGTTCTTCGGCGGGAGTTCCAATAGCAATAACGCAAAATGGAATTTTCGGTTCGTTAATATTAAAAAGTTTTCGGAAGTCGGCTATTTGTTCATCTCTGGGATAGATGCCGCACCAGCAAGTGCCAAGACCAAGAGAAACAGCTTCCAAAAGAATATTCTGAGTGGCAGCGCCGCAATCTTGCGGGTAATAACCTGCGGGTTTGGCATCGGTTTGTGGAATAGCTACAATGATAATAGCTGCGGAAGCGGTTTCGCACATTTTTGCGTGCGGGTGAACCTTTGCAATTTCGTCAAGAACTTCGCGTTTTGTAATAGCAATAAATTCCCACGGACGGGAATTGCAAGCCGACGGTGCCATCATTGCGGCTTCCAGCATACGGTTAAGCTGTTCTTTTGTTACAGGTACATCGGGTTTAAATTTTCTGATACTGCGGCGGTTTTTTATTATTTCATTCATGTGTATCAGTATAACATAGATAAGACAATTTTTGCTATAATAATCCCGTGAACAATGCGCTAGTGCAAGCATACTCCGACTGCCGCCTCTGCCCAAGAAACTGCGGGGTAAATCGTAATCTGGGCGAACTTGGCTATTGCAAAGAAAATAGTCAACTGCGAATTTCATCGGCGGATCTGCATTTTGGCGAAGAACCGCCCATCACCGGTAAAGGCGGATCAGGGACTATTTTTATTACCGGATGCAATCTTGGCTGTCTTTTTTGCCAAAATTGGGACATCTCAATATCGGGCAAGGGACGCATAATCAGCGAAAAAGAACTAACGGAAACTTTTCTTAGACTGCAAAGGGCAGGAGCGGAAAACATCAATCTTGTTACGCCAACTCATGCAACACCTGTTTTAATTAACGGATTAATTGCTGCCAGAAAAAAAGGATTATCGATACCGGCTCTTTGGAATTCTTCGGCTTATGAAAATGCCGAAACTTTATCCATGTTTGAAGGCAGTATTGATATTTGGCTTCCCGATCTTAAGACACTGGACAGCTCAATCTCGGATAAATATTTTAATGCGCCGGATTATCCTGAAGCGGCAGAAAAGGCAGTATTATATATGCTGGATAACTCGGAGCTTCGTTACAATTCCAAAGGCGCTTTACTTTCCGGTGTTGTTATACGCCATTTGGCTTTACCCGGGCACATGGATGCAAGCCGTAAGGTGCTGCAATGGTTTGCAAAACACGCTCGTAACCGGGCTTTACTATCCCTCTTAACCCAATACACCCCTAATCACCGTGTATACAGCAAAAATTGCCCGGGCAGGTATATTTCAAGGGAAGAATCCGCAGATCTTTTAAGATGGGTTAAAGAGTTAAAAATAGAAAACGGTTTTTTTCAGGGGCGTAATTTAAAGTTAATTTGACTTGTTTTTTTCCGCATCATACTGTATAATATATCCCAAGATGATTGACCGTACACTAATAGATACCTTTAATATCAGGACCCGTGATTTTGCTATTAAATGGAAAAATCAGATTCGTAAGGCTACTCATTTAAAGCATTATCAGGAATTGGACGATGATGTTTTGATCGATGCAGGCTCGTCAATATTTCCCTTGCTTTCTCATACACTGGATCGAGGGTTAGACCGCTCCCGTGTCGGGAATTATTTTGTTAAGCTGGGAAAGCAGAGATTACAAGCAGGTTTTACCGTTTCTGAAGTTATTTATGGGCTTAATATTGCGCAGAAAGTGGTATTTGAATACATTATGACAGAATTTGCCCCGGAAAACTCCATGCGAATGTATCAATCTTTGGGTGCGCTTAACACGATTTCCGAATTCTTTCTTTTGGGCAGTTTATATATAATAAGAGGATTTCTTGAAGAAACCTATAATAAAATGAATGAACACGATAAAGCCGCTGTAGAACTATTCAGAAAATATTTTAAAGATGATTTTTTCTTTAAAGCTAATACTTAGGGGAATTTATGGGGTCGCTGGAAATAAAAACCATTTTTACTCTTACTTTATTTGGCAAAGAAATTCCAATAACGGAAACCGTTATTGTTTCGTGGGGAGTAATGATTATCCTTATTATTACATCCCTTGCTCTTACCCGCAGGCTTAAAACAATCCCTACAGGAGCGCAGGCAATTC
This sequence comes from Treponema sp., assembly GCA_031286205.1. Classification (GTDB taxonomy): domain Bacteria; phylum Spirochaetota; class Spirochaetia; order Treponematales; family Breznakiellaceae; genus WQXQ01. The sequence continues at coordinate 2,691 of JAITUR010000057.1, read as the reverse complement.
TGGAAACCGGTATCGAGTTTCTGAACAATTTTGCAAAAAAACAATTCGGCCCCTTTGCAAAATACCTTGGACCCTACATAGGATCTCTTTTTCTTTTTATTCTTACATCCAATGTTATCGGATTTATTACACCGCTCGAAATAAAAGCTTTTGGGCATGAGTTTGTTCCGCCTTTTCCAATCCGTCCGCCGACAAGGGACATTAATGTAACCGGAGCGTTTGCAGTCGTTTCCGTTTTTCTGGTGCTGATCTGCGGTATTGCGGCAAAAGGCGGACGCGGGTGGCTTAAAAGTTTTTTACATCCCGCTCCGATAATGCTTCCTTTTCATATTCTGGATTATTTTACACGAACCATGTCACTTGCACTGCGTTTGTTTGGGAATATTTTGGGCGGATTTGTAATGATGGGTCTTATCGAAAAACTGCTTCCTATCGGGATTCCCGCAGTTGCCGGAATCTACTTTGATTTTTTCGACGGAATGCTGCAAGCTATTATTTTTGTGTTTCTAACCAGTCTCTATTTATCAGAGGCTGTAATAGTTAACGAATAAATTATTTTGGAGGAATGTATGAGTTTAATGACAGCAATAGGAGCCGGTATCGCCGTATTTACCGGTATTGGAGCCGCTATTGGTATTGGTATCGCTACAAAGGGATTGATGGATGCAATTTCGCGCCAGCCCGAAGCGTCAAATAAAATGACGCCGATGTTTATTATCGGTATAGCGCTCGCCGAGGCAACAGCCATCTACGGGTTTGTTATCGCAGTCATGATAATTACCGGATCATAGAATGCTGGATTTTTCTGTTACATTAATTATTACCATAATCAATCTCACAATTCTGTTTTTTATACTGAAAGCTATATTGTTTAAGCCGGTAACTAAATTTATGGCAGAACGCGCACAGAAAGTTCAGAATTCGATTGATCAGGCGGAACAAGACAAAGCGGAGTCGCAAAAACTGCTTATCGAATACAAAGATAAGTTAAAAAAAGCCGAAACCGAAGCAACAGAAATTCTAAAAACTGCCCACAGTAATGCTGAACGCTTGGCGGAATCGATTATCGCGGAAGGAAAAGAAGAAGCAGCTAACATTACCGCCTCGGCACGCAAGCAGATTGAAAAAGAACGGCAGGCAGCGCTGGCAAAGTTTAAACTTGAAGCCGCCGCTTTGATAATTGCCGCTTCTGCAAAACTTTCTTCCAGGGATTTTTCCGGCGAAGAAAACCGTCGTTATGCGAACATGATGCTGGAAGAACTGGGTCAACACATTATTGGTAACGAGCAATCTGCAGCAAAAGGACGGGTATAAGTGCAAAACATAAACCGCTGGGCAAAAATGTTTTTGGCTGTCTTTGGCGATGCCGGCAGCGAAAATGCGCAGGAAACTTTTTTGTACCTAAAGGCACTTGCAGTGCCCGTCAAATCCATAAAGGGTGTTTTTTTTGGATCAAATGCATCGGAAAAACTGGAAAAAGTTTTACGGGATAGTGCCGCTGCAAACAGCGCCGCTGCAGACAGCGCCGTACAGCCGGATGTTTCGATAGAATACGCAATAAGGTTTCTTTGCCTGCTGATAGAAAAAAACAGTTTAAAATATATAGACTTAATTTTATCTAGAATTGAATTATTAATGAACGAAAAAAACGACATTCTAGATATTACTATTGAGTCGGCAGCTCCTTTGGATAATGATTTTACGCAAGAACTTGCACAGACGATAAAAGAAAAAACAAACGCCCACGACTTAAATATTAAAACCTGTGTCAGACCGGAATTGCTTGGCGGCTATCTTTTGCGCACGAACGGATTTTATATCGATGCAACTCTAAAAGGGCAGACAGAAAAAATGTTGACAGAATTATCACACCTCAATTTTGATGAGTACGAGGGAGGCATAACCTCCCTACAAGGGGGTTAGAATGGCAAATTATGACAACCTTGCCAGAATTTTACAGGAACGGATTGAACAATGGAAAAACAAAGCGTCTTCCGGCAGCTGCGGCTTTGTTGTGCATACAGGCGATTCAGTTGCCGCTGTTTATGGTCTTAACAATGCAGTTTACGGCGAACTTGTCGAATTCGCAAGCGGCGCTGTAGGAATTGTTTTTAATTTAGAAGAAGAAAATGTCGGCTGCGTAATTCTTTCGGGGGAATCTCTTGTAAAGGACGGCGAAGAAGTCAGGGGAACGGGCAAAGTTGTGTCTGTTCCTTCGGGCGAATCGTTTTTTGGGCGTGTGGTAAATCCGTTAGGTGAAGCCATAGACGGCAAAGGACCTGTAACCGCCGCCGCCCAAATGCCGATGGAAACTCCTGCCGCATCTGTTATCGAACGCGGCAGTGTGAATACTCCTCTGCAAACCGGAGTTATCTCTATAGATTCTATGATTCCAATCGGGCGCGGACAGCGAGAACTTATAATCGGCGACAGACAGACAGGCAAAACATCCATTGCTATCGATGCGATTATAAATCAAAAAGGAAAAAATGTAATTTGCGTGTACTGCGCTATAGGACAAAAATCGTCCTCCGTAGCGGCGATAATAAAAAATCTGGAGATGCACGGCGCAATGGACTATACATTTATTGTACTTGCTTCTGCAGCAGACTCGGCGGCTTTTCAATATATTGCGCCTTACTCGGCTGTTGCGATGGCGGAATACTTCATGCACCAAGGCAAAGATGTGTT
>JAITUR010000084.1 GCA_031286205.1 Treponema sp. | reverse complement strand
AAATAATCGTCGGCTGACATTTTTTCGCGGCAAACCGGACATTTTCTGGGGATGCTTCCTTCGATGCAAATAGGGCAACCTCGAATATACATAAGACGATCAAGGCTTTGTGTCGATGGGAAAGCAATTGTTTTTACAAGATCGCCTTTTATAAGTTTTATTGAGCAAATGGGGCATGTCATGGCATCTCCCAGTTTGCCCTTAAAATCTTCCTTTTTTTTAAATCCAAAACCCAGGTAAAAGGGCGAATTTTTCCCAAAAAATAAATTATAGCCAAACCAAAGCAGAATAATACCAACAATAATAAATAGCAGTATCTGAGGTGTATCTCCCATATCTATCTATTTTAGTCTATAATCAAAAAATGGCAACCCTTTATATAGTTGGAACCCCTATCGGCAATCTTGGCGATATTTCGTTTCGCGCGGTGGAAACCTTAAAAAGTGTCGATCTAGTCGCTTGCGAAGATACCCGCCGTACCCTCAAACTTCTTACTCATTTTAATATAAAAGTAAAAATGCTGTCCTGCCGTTCCCAAAACGAAGAATTCGCGGCGGAAAAAGTAATTGCCGCCCTTGATCAGGGTAAATCTGTTGCGTATGCCAGTGATGCCGGAACTCCCGCCCTAAGCGACCCCGGAGCAGTGCTGGCAAGAATGGCGGCAGATGCAGGTTATACCGTAGTCCCCATTCCGGGACCATCGGCTTTTGCATCCTTGCTTAGTGTCGCCGGCGGAAAGGATAAAACCGTAGTTTTTGAGGGGTTTTTGTCCCCAAAACCCGGCCGCCGCCGCAGTCGTCTGCGCGAACTTATGGCTATGGATGCTGCCTGTATCCTTTATGAATCGCCCTTCAGAGTTCTAAAGCTGCTTCAGGACATTGCCGAAATTGACAGTGAACGATATATATGTATTGGAAGGGAAATGACCAAAATTCATGAGGAAATTACCCGCGGAAAAGCCCGGGAAATGCTGGAATTCTTGAGCGAAAAAAAGGAGCAAATTGGTGAATTTTCTTTGTATATATCTGGCAATTATTGAAAATAGCTGGTAAACTTATAGTAGCAAGTTGCCGATAATAGGGTATAGGAAGGGTAAAGTTATGACAATAAAACCAGTAGGTCATGTAGATCCCATTCCAACCGGAAAAAGACCCGGTAGGAATGAGCCAGTGGGAGGGGACAGCAAGACCGATATAATCAATCTTTCCTCAAAAGCAGTGGAACAGGCTGAGAAGTATCAAGTCTTGGAACTTATTAAATCCGCCCCCGAGCTTGATGATGCCCGGATTGCCGAACTCAGAGACAAGATTAATAATCCTGCGTATATTAACGACAAGGTTATTAATGCAACAGCGGAAAATATCGTCAGTGCATGGTTCGCCTAATACAGGGCAATCACGCATAGGATAATTAATAAGTTTAATTGGGCGTCTGACCGCTTGCAGTGGTTAGACGCATTTTTTTTATATGAAGCCTGCCGGCAAGCAAGAGGCTGTCGGCACACATTATGGAAGGAAAATGGATATAGCGTTTAAATTCGATCCGGAAATTCTCATTGGGGCAAATACACTTAGCATGGCGGGCACTGTTTGTAAGCGTCACGGCAAGCGGGTTATGATTGCGGCAGATCATTCGCTGGACGAGGCTGTTGTAAACCGGCTTAAAGAAATACTGGAAGATTCCGGCCTTGATGCAATTATTTTTAACGGAATAGAAGACGATTCCGGCGTGGAGATGGCGGAAAATGTTGTAGAGCTTTCCCGGGCTGCCCACTGCGATGCGATAATCGGTTTTGGCGGCTGTAAAAGCCAGGTAATTGCGCGAATGGCGGCAATTATGGCTCCATTTCGAATTTCCGCGTTTGAGCTTTTAGACGGCAGAATGTTCGAAAATAAATTTTTACCGCTTCTTGCAATTCCCACAAAAGGATTGGACACATTTTCTTTAACGGATTATTTTCTTGTATCAGATCCGCGTACTCGTTTAATTAAATCTATTAAATCCCCTCCAAATTTATACTCCGCAGTAATTATAGACAGTTCGCTGCAAACTTTTCTTGCAGATACAGGAGCAGCGGCATTTATTTTTGACGGTTTCTTTTCTGCAGTAGAAGCATATTGTTCTTCCAAAGCCAATTTTCTTTCCGATGCCTTGCTGGAAAGGTCTATAAGTTTTTACGCAAAATTATTTAAAACCGCCTTAAACCCAGATGCCGGCGGCACAAACAACGAGTTAATCTCCGGAACTTATGCACAAGCCTCTTTTTTGGGAGCTTTAGGAACTGCGGCAAGCTCGCCCGGCGCGGGGTCTGCATTAGCGGCTGCCATTAACACAAGATTCCCCGTTTCCAAACAGCAGTGTACCGCCTCCCTTTTAGCGCCGATAGCGGAAAAACTTAGCAGTGCCAGACCGGAAAAAATGGCGCGGGTGGCAAGTTCTATTGGAGCGGGAAAAGCCGCATCCGTTGCCGAAGCTGCCGCCGCCTCGGTTGGAGCAATCCGCCGTTGTATGGAAACATTTAAGCTTCAAGCTTCCTTAAAAGAGTTTAATATTACCCTGGATAAAGTGACTGCTTCTGTAGAAGCCGCCCGAAACCTGGATTTTGTCTCGAATTCACCCTGGATTGTCTCGGAAGAGGATGTTTTTAACATTATTAAGCAAATTATTTGATTTTACAGGTGAATTTTGCTATAATTGATATTATGGAAGGAAAGATGAAGGAGAAATTACAAAATCTTGCTATTATAACAATAATAATTTTCTCGTTTGCGATATCTTCCTGCCCGGAATTGGAAGAAACCACTTCCGGCATAGTAAATATGTCTTATAGTGGTGCCCTTGAATATAGAAAATGGCTGGAAATTCTGGATGAAATAAACGAACAAACTAGTTTTGTAAATCTGGATCTAAGCAATTGTACCACTGCCACCACTGCTGGAACCCACCACGCTTTTTTTGAATATACTCATCATGGTAGATTATTTAGAGTTTTTACTCCTTTACCTTGGTTAACCCACCATAACGATCCAAACCATGACGAATCGGAAAAAGAAGATATTAGATCGGCAAAAAGCAAAATAGTATCTATCACACTGCCAAGATCGGCAACGGCGATAGATTTAAGCACTCAAGGACAGCAATCATCGGCTTTTAGGGATTTTACTTATCTTAGATCTGTAACCGGAGAGAGTATAGATATTGTCGGCAGTTATGCTTTTTTTGGACTTAAAAACCTGCGGGAAGTTAATTTTTCTTCTCTAGGCACCGGTCCTTCCATGAATCCTGCTCCCTCAGCGCCTGCTTCTACAAGTGGTGTAAGTCCGACACAAGGTCATTTTGCACAAGTCGATGACTTTGCTTTTGCTGAATGTTCGGCTTTAAAAAGAATCAATTTTCCCAACGCAAGGATAATTGGCAAAAGTGCTTTTGAAAATTCAGGTCTTACAACAATAAGCTCTTCCGATTTATCAAATGCCTGGATAATTTTTGAAGGTGCTTTTAGGGGCTGTAGAGATCTTGCTTCTGTTTACTTTAGAAATGTTACTAAAATAGGCGACGAAGCTTTTGCATATTGCACAGGACTTAAAACGGCAGTCTTTGCCGCAGGTCCTGAAAAAGGCACTGCTTTTCCAATTAATGCTTCTTTCGTAGTTGACTTTAAATCTGTTATTTTTTACCAAAGAGTATTTATAGGTTCCAAAGCTTTTCAAAGACTGGAAATTCCCAATGCATGGAATGTTTACTTTGCTACAGATGCTTTGGCAAACATAGGAAGCCACTTGGATTTACTATTGTTTGATCATGATAAAGGTTCTACCAGCGGAAATGCAGGTTATGGACACCCGCAAATAGAAGATTTTTTGGGCAATAGACTCTCGCTCCCCGGAAGCGGATCGCAGCCGCGCACCATAAATTCAGTAAAACTTATTCTTCCAAAAGTAAACGATATAGAAGAATCGCAAGTTATGTATGGCGATGATGAAACCATCGGCGGCAAAGAAGTAGCCACCATCTTTAATGATTTACGCGGAAGATACGGCGATTTTGCAGTAAAAGTAACTGTCGAACGCTATTAAGAAAATTATTAATTAAGGAGAGAATTATTAAAAAGCTTTTTTTACTTTTAATTATTTTTTGTTTGGCATTTACCGCCTGCCCTCCAAGCCCTAGCGATTCCACAAATGGCAACGGCGGAAACGGCGGCACCAGTGAAGAATGTGAATGTGATAATGTCAACTGCGAATGCGGCGATAACTGTGAGTGTAATGGAAATTGCGATTGTGGCGACGAAGAACTCTGCGATAAATGCGGAGAACCGGATTGCGACGGCGATTGTGACGGCGAAGAAATCTGTGATAAATGCGGAGAACCGGATTGCGACGGTGACTGCGACAGCGAAGAAATCTGCGAAGATTGCGAAGATCCGGACTGTGACGGCGACTGCGATCTTAATTTAGTTTATACCGGTCCGCTTGATACCGCAAGATGGATAGAGATACTCGCTTTAATAGGAGAAAAAAATAAACCTGCGCACCTTAATCTTAGCGGCTGTACAGTTCCACCTTCTACCCCGGGCGGGCATATATTTTTCTATCATGATGATGGCGCAAGCGGTATTTTTTATCCTCTTGCAAATGGTGGAGTTGGCGAAGCGGGGAAAGCGTTAATTAAAACCCTTATACTTCCAAGTATTACAAGAGTTATACCGGGCGGAGATACCGGTAATTTTTCTTTTAAAAATTTTACAAGTCTTGAATCTATAACAGGCGGGGTAACAATAATGGGACCTTTTGCTTTTTATGGTCTTGCAGCCCTGGAAGAGTTTAATTTTACGGAAGCTTCCGCTGTTATCCATCCTAGTGCTTTTAAAAATTGTACAGGCTTAAAAAGCATAAATACCCCAAATATTGTATACATAGCCGCAGAGGCATTTGCCGGCTGTACAAGCCTTGTCAGTGTTGATCTTCCCAATGTTCATACTATGGAGCCGAATGTTTTTAACGGTTGTACAAGTCTTAAAACTGTCAATCTTCCAAAAGCCGGAGTATTAGATCCTGCAATATTTATAGGCTGTGTCAGCCTTGAACAAGTAGATATGCCGCTTGTTGGGATAATTCATAATAGTACATTTAAAAATTTTGCAAATCTTAAAACAGTAAATTTTCTAAATGTTACATATATAGCCGCAGAAGCATTTGCTGGCTGTACAAGCCTTGTCGAAGTTAATTTTCCCAATGCAATAACCATTATCGAGGAAAATGTTTTTAACGGTTGTACAAATCTTAAAACAGTCAATCTTCCAAAATTGGAAACATTGGTCGCCACAACATTCATCGGTTGTGTCAGTCTGGAAAATGTAAGCATCCCGCTTATTTCTGTAATTTATCCGTATACATTTAAAGATTTAACAAATCTTAAAACAGTAAACTTTTCGAGTGTTAAAGAGATAGCTGCAGAAGCGTTTGCCGGCTGCACAAGTCTTACAACCGTTTCCTTCCCGTCTGCAACAATAATACGAGAAAACGCTTTTAGGGACTGTGTAAATTTAACAACTGCTGTTTTCCATGCAAACCCAGCCCCCACTCCTTCTACAGCCGCTCTTGATGGGCATCCCCTTGCACAGTGGATAGTCCATAAAACCGGTATCCCTTTTTCAGAAGAAACAGTGTCTTTTGGGGAAGGTGCTTTTAGAGGCTGCGAAAAACTTAATGTATTGGATATACGAAATGCATGGAATGTATATTTTCTTACAGGTGCATTGGCAGAAATTGGAGAACATCTTAATATTTATTTATACGATGACAGCGGAAAATCGACAGGCGGTAAAAGTTTTGGACACCCGCAGTTAGAACCGTTTTTAGGCGGAAGCTGGGGAAGTTCTTATTCTACCGAAGGTGTCACGCTTAAAACAATTACATTATATTTGCCCGCCGGATATAGCATGGTAGAGAACACATCTAATTACGATGGCGGCGGCGATGCAGCAGGTTATAGAGGAATAAAAGCTTCTATAGAGTCTATTTATAGAGATATCTTTGGGAATACTCACGGTAATTATAATAATGTCCCGATTGTAGACATTATAAGCCCAATTCCATAAAAGTAATGGCGGTATGTGCAGTTGCAAAGCAATTGCATGTACACACTAATATCCGTCGGACATTGCGCGGTTAAGATCGCGCTGATAAAGGTCTTGGTACACATAACTGCGGTTTCTAAGTTTTTCCTTAACTTCTCTTGTAAACGGCATATAACGCCAGAATGTTCCGCGGACTTCTTTGTCCAATTTTTGTATACCTTCGGCTTCTTTTGTTACCCACAAAATATAATCCTGAATAAAGAACTCTTTTATATCGCCTTTCATTTTTTGGGACTGGAACCACTGGTAATAATGCCCCGTAATTCCTTCTTCCATCCAGTAGAAAGACGCTTTTTCCTTTGCAACCTGCCAACGCAAATCCGCAACTGCGGTAAGGACTGCGTAAAATAAGTTGCGCGGATACATGGGAACTACAATTCTTCCTCGGCTTGACGCACGATTAAAACGATCAAAGGGTTCCCAGCAAAAACCGGTTTCTCCGTAAGTAGGTATCAACACAACAAACGGGGAAATACGGTTTAGTTTACTTCTATAAACACGGCAGAACACTTCTGCATCGACACTTTCTATTTTTGCCAAAAGCGAAATAACATTTTCTCTTGTTGCAATTTCATTTGGTCCACAATGAAAATATTCGCCTGTAAGAATCGGAAAGTGATTCCCCTGCCGTCCGCAGGTCATCTTTGACATTTGCCGGATAGTATCAAGCTCGGTATCTAAAGCTCCGGTATCTACGGCAATGGGGCCGCCTTCTGCATCAATCTTATCGTTTAAAGTGTTAACATCCGCTTCTGCGCTGATAAAGTCTCTAATGCTTACCTGCATATCATGATCATTTTTTAATAAATCTTTAAGAAGAACCTGAATTTCCTGAATAGCGGCTTTTTGACCCTCTTTCATACAGTCGCTTACATCCGTCATTTCACGCAGGGGAATACGATCAAAAATAGAATTAAACCTGTCGCGCAAAACATTTTCTATTTCGTGGCGTTCTCTGTCTTTTTGTTTTAACATGGTTCTTGCGCCGTCGAATTTCCCCCGGGCTTTTTCCAATAATTGCTGTAATTTAGAATGAGGGTTGCTTTTGGAAATTCTTACTTCGTCTGTTGTGGATGGGCGAACTTTACTGGTTCCTATTGCGTTAAGCCATTCGTCCACATAATAAATAGGCTGATCCAAAGTATTGTTTACGACAATTTTACTGAACAAATCTCTTGTTTCCGCGTTAAGAAATGTAGGGTGCAAAAGCCCAAAACGGAGCAGGAATTTTTTACACGGAAGCAGGCTTCCCGTTGCTTTTCTGGCAACATTATTATAAAACTCCCAATACGGCGACATAAGCTGCTGCCGGAAAACGCTGCGGTCTTTTGGGTCTTTGGTTGTTAAATATTTTTGCAAGGTTCCATGAACCCTTTGAGCAATATCGCCTTCGTTGGAAAGAGCGTTTTTGTAATAATTGGGATCATCAAAATGATTATGACCTTTTTCCTCGAATCGTTTAGTAACCTGAGGAAAACCGCTTAAAGAAAGATCGGTGGTCTCGGACTTTGCGCCCTCTTTGTCTTTCTTATCGCCAAAAATATCATCAAAATCCGGAAGCGGACCAGAAGTTGCTGCACCTGCGGTTCCCAATAATGCGGCAAGTTCAGGATCCATATCGCCATGGTAAGTATTTTGTGCCATATACCTAATGATAAAAGCTTTTTACATATATGTCAATATTTTTTTACGGCTTTCTTGCTCCCAGCCCCTTAATTCATTTCCAAAAACAGGGGTTTTTAAGCGGTTTTTTGGGGTTTAGAGGCTTTAAAGCCGGGGTTTTATCGTACCCGGTTAAAAAGCTGGGGGCTTCGTTTGAAGGTAGTTAGGTGCAAGTTTGCCAATTATTCAAAATAAAATATGGTATTATTAAAATATTGGTAATCATTGTTTATTCCTTATTTAAATAGTATAAATTGTTATTCTTACTCTATGTGTATTATTATATTTTAATAATAAAAAAAGTGCAACAGCATTTAACAAACGGTATATGAAATGGCAAAACTATATAAAATATTATATTGACATAATTAGATAAATCATATTATAATATTCTTATGTTACAAAAAAATATAAATATATATTTTGCTTTGGTTGCCCTGCTTCTATTATCATATATTTCTTGTAGTGGTAATGAAAAAACGACTATTGATATTCTAATGAGCCTCCGCAGGGCAAGCCCAGCGGTATCTTTAACAATGCGGAGGCTCGTTCGCAAGGAAATTTATTATACCGTCTGGTTTAATACCAACTATCGAACATTTTATGTGCTTTGAGCCACGGCAAGCCGTGGGGTATTAAACCAGACTCTCGAATAAAACAAGACAATGAATTCATTAATGAATATAATGGGATTTATACAATAGCCGATAAAAAATTTGATATAATAATAAATGATGTTGGACAAATAATAATGGGGTATTAAGAAAAATTCCTGAATTAAAACTATATTAAGAATAGAATTAAAATTAATTTTATAGTATAATTACACCCATGATTATGTTATATTTTTCTGGTACAGGTAATTCTAAATATATTGCAGAATTATTTTGTCAATATAAAAATATAAAATGCTATTCTATAGAGGAAAAAGTCAATTTTTCTGAATTAATTACCTCGGAGGAAGCTATTGGGTTTTGCTATCCAATTTATGGTTCCAGAGCGCCACGAATAATAAGAGAATTTGCTTTAAAATATATGGAAAATTTAAGAAATAAAAAAATAATTATATTTTGCACACAGTGGCTATTTTCTGGCGATGGCGCAAGAGCATTTACGGATATATTTCCTAAAAAATATTTTGAAATAGTATACGCAGAACATTTTCTTATGCCTAACAATGTATGTAATTTATTTTTATTGCCTTTAGAAAATGAAAATAAAATTAAAAAGTATATTAAAAAAGCTGAACAAAAAATGCAGTCCGTATGTAATAATATTGCTAAAGGAATAATTAAAAAACGCGGATTTAATATTATTTCCCGGATATTAGGATTGTTTCAAGGTTTATATATGCCTATTATTGAAAAAAAATCACTGGATACAGTAAAAATAACAGATGCTTGTAACCAATGTTGTTTATGTGTCTCAATTTGTCCTATGAATAATTTGGAATATGAATATGGAAAAATATTTCAAAAATCTAACTGCACAATATGTTATCGTTGTATTAACCAATGCCCAGAAAAAGCAATTATTATATTTTTTAATACGAAAGTAAAAAAACAGTATAAAGGAATATGGGGTATAAAAAATAAAATATGACGGTGTATTGCATAACAAACAGCAACTGCAATATGGATTAAAATATCGTTGGAGGATAATATGAATAAAAATTTGAATATTTTGTTAGTGGCGATCCATTCAGTATTTATTATAGTTTTTGGTTTAATTTTATACTGTTTAAATAATAAAGCCCCATTGTTTTTGAACCTTATCGTTATTATTTTTATTATGTTTATCATTATGTTTATTTTACTAAATAAATTTAAAAATATTTTAATAAAAATAAAAAAAATGTTCCCAAATATCTGGGGTTTACTATTATTTTTAGAAATAATATATATTTTAGCTTTAATATTTGTATTAATATTTTATAAAGAAAAAACAAATACAGGCATATACCATTCAAATATAATTGCTTTCTTTTTGCTAGGATGTATAGTATCATGTCAGTATACTTGGATATACTTAAAATATAATATATCTCCAAAGTCGAAATAGCGCTTAACGGTACGCTGCCTTAAAGCAACTGGACTGCAACCAGGCATTAGTATAAAAGACGCACTGTGCATAAAAGTTTAGATAACATAAACAAAAAACTTGCAAATTTTGTATAAAAGATTTGAAATTTAACTTGACATAAAAGACAATCTATGTATAATAATATATAGTATCATATATGTAATTATAAGGAGAATATTATGTTGGTAGAAACTAAACAAATGATGCCTATTACTCGTTTACAAAAAGAACTTACTCAAACGGTTAGGAATTTATCGAATTCTGGTAATGCAGTATATATATTAAAAAATAATAAT
>JAITUR010000082.1 GCA_031286205.1 Treponema sp. | reverse complement strand
AGTTAGATGTTTTTTCTTCGCTGTATGTAAGAGCCGGATGCATGATGCCTAAGTGAGCGGTTATGATTGCTAAAGCCAATATCCTGTCGGATATGCGGGTTTGCATCTTTTTGCTCCTTAAAATAATAATATATTCTTAAATTAATTTTTCAGAAAACCTGCCGGGCTTCCATCTATGTTTAATATATCATCTATAGTTAGATTTTGTCAATATAAATTTAATAAATTTAAAGTTTTATTTCAGCAAAGAGTGGATTGAAGTGTAATATTCTTAAAATAATATTAAAATACTAACAAATAAACTTGCTTTTTAACCGTTTTTGGCATGAAATTACTAGAAAACCGACAGGGTTTCCAATAACCTTTAGCAGACAGATATTAGATATATCATATAAAAATGTCAAGTATCAAAACAAAGTTAGTTGGACAACCATGCCGACTATTACGGGGATGGCTATGTTATCGTAGTCTTCCAGGGGGAGTACTTCTATTACGGCGGCTGTTACGGCGGCGGCGGCGGCAACGCGAAGACTGCCGCTTACTGCAAATGCGCTAACGAATACCGCGGAAAAACAAACAAAGGTTCCTTCTACGCTTTTTCCCAAAAGAATTGCAGGACGCAGTCTGCCGCAAACTTTGCCCGCAAGACTGGCAAGTCCATCGCCAAAAGCAAGGGCGTAAATGGCTATGGCAGCCGCAGGAGACGGATATAAAAGCAGGGCAAGTAATGCGCCCAAACCCAGTGTAACCGGCCCCATTACAAAACGACCCATATCCCTGGGTCTGGATGCCATTCGGGTTAACGAAGAAATTACCGGAATCTTAATGCCGGAAAGTCTTAGGTATTCCATCAATGTATAACCTAAAGTACCTATAATAAGAAGAAAAATTGTAAATATCTTGTTTACTGCCGCCAAAGAGGGGGTAAGGGCAATAAGGAAATGTATCGATTTTCTGATAATTTCGGTTTTTATTTCCGCAGCTTGGCCTGAAAATGTAGAAATATTCATCACTCCTGTTCGTTCCATGTCATTTACTTAGCAAATACCGTGCCAAGCTGTATCAATGTTAATAATTGTATATGTAGTATAGACTTATGGTAGAAAAGATATATTTATAGGTCTATGTTATGAAAAATATGTATAAAATAACATACATAAATATTCATTTTTTACTACATTGATGCAAGTATTCCATAAAAATTGCCGTTTTGCTACAATTCTAACATGAAAACAGAAAAAGGCATACATTGGGCGGACGAAGCCGCGTCCAGGATTATTTTTGAAAAAGGCGAAAAAGACCTTTACACTTGCGCTTCCGGAATTACTCCTTCCGGAACTGTTCACATTGGCAACTTTAGAGAAATTATTTCTGTAGAGTTAACTGCGCGCGCACTTAGAGAAAAAAAAAAAAATGTCCGGTTTATTTATTCGTGGGACGATTACGATGTGTTCCGCAAGGTTCCGCAAAATATGCCCAAGCAGGATGAGCTGGAAAAATATTTGCGCTTCCCTATCACTATGGTTCCTGACCCTTGGGAAAGAGACGAAAACTACGCAAGGCATCATGAAATTGATGTAGAAAAAACTTTGCCTATTGTGGGGATTGCTCCCGAATATATTTATCAGGCACAGCAATATATGGCATCGGTTTATGCAAAGGGGATTCGCAAGGCGCTGGAAAAGCGCGAACAATTAAAAGATATACTGGATAAATTCCGCGACAAGGAACACAAGATTCAAGGCGAATGGTGGCCTGTAAGCGTGTTTTGCGAAAAATGCAATAAGGATAAAACAAGTATTAATTCTTGGGACGGCGAATGGGGGTTAAGTTATTCCTGCGAAGAATGTGGAAACAAAGAAACATTGGATATTCAGAATGCAAAGGGCGTTAAACTTGGCTGGCGTATCGACTGGCCAATGCGCTGGGAATTTGAAAAGGTAGATTTTGAACCTGCCGGTAAGGATCATCATAGTCATGGCGGAAGTTTTGATACTGCCAAATATGTGTGCAAAGAAGTTTATGACTGGGATGCGCCTGTAACTTTCCGGTACGATTTTATTGGCACAAAGGGACTGCCGGGAAAAATGTCGTCGTCGTCAGGGAATGTTATAACTATAGCGGATGTTTTAAAAGTTTATACGCCGGAAATTGCCCGTTATTTATTTGCGGGAACAAGGCCTAATACCGAATTTACAATTTCTTTTGATCTTGATGTTATAAAGATTTACGAAGACTACGATAAAACGGAACGAATTGCGTTTAAAATGGAAGCCGCAAAAGATGATGCCGCTTACCGTAAAGAAAAGCGTATTTACGAATTGTCCCAGATTGGTGTTAATGGAAAAAGTCCAAAGATAGAAGATATGCCTGTACCGTACCAGGTTCCGTTCCGGCATTTGTGTAATTTAATTCAGATAGCGGACGGCGATACAGAAAAAGCGTTAGCTGAATTAGCGGAAAAAAGCGGCATAAAACCCGATCAGCTTCCTGCTCTTAGGACAAGGGCTGTTTGCGCAAAGTACTGGGTAGAAGAGTGTGCTCCGGACGATTTTAAATTCCGTTTATTGTCCGGCAGCGAACAACCAAGCCGCTCTCTTTCCGATGCGGAAAAAAACGCTGTACGCATTTTACGCGACGATGTAGTTAAAAAGATAGAAAGCTTTGCAGACGATAAAGCCTGCGGGGTGGCAGTTTATGCGGCAGCGGAACTTGCAGGCGTTGACAGCAAGGTTTTATTCGGAGCGGCGTATCAGGCGTTAATTGGAAAGGATCAGGGACCAAGGCTTGCCGGATTTTTACGATCTATAAACAAAGACAGATTACTGGGAATTTTGGAAAAATATTAATTTTGGCTTACTAATACAAAAAACTTTCTGCTAATGCCATTATTGCTTCTTTGCTTAAATCACGATAACGGAAAGCATAAAAAGTGTTTTTTAAAAGCTCCTTATTTAAATTTACTTTTCTATTTGTCTTTGCAGCAACATAAATTAACATTTTAACAAAAAGAGTTTGTGCTATTTTAACATTAAATAAATTGGTTGAAATTAAATCGTGCTTAAACGGCATAAGTTTTAATATCCAAAAACAAATTAAAGCACCTTCATTTAATTCCCCCATTTCTATTGGGTGATAAATATGGAAATAGACACGCCTCATTTCAACCCTTGTTATTATTTCATATAAGGCATCTTGATCAACAAGAATTTCACTCGGACTATTAATCCCTAATATTGAGTGAATGTTCTTTAAGTATACAGGGATTTTCCCCATTAACTTGTCAACAACTGCCGGGTCTAATTTAGTAAATTTTGGAAATTCTTCGGGTTTATTTGCCATCTTAGCTAAGGTTCCTTATAAGCTCAATAATTTCGTTTCCTTCAGGTAATCTTGAAATGTCTGCTTCTTCCGACAGCATTGCATCGAAAAAAGTCTCATCTTTTCCCCTTAGTCGTTCATTGCAAACAGAACCTTTTTTATCTACATACACTTGGTACGAATCTGCCGAGAAGTAAGATGCACTATCACCTCTAATATAAGCCATAAGAGCCTCCGTTAATAATCTACTGAATTTTATCCGACTTTTCTGTTATTTTCAAGTACTTGGCATTTATTTTATATTTAAGATTTATTGCGTATTATTTTTTTAGCCGCCACTTTATTCTTTCTATCGAGGCGGGAACTTTATGAATGCGTACTTTGTTATTTGTAAGTACGGCTTCGGCTTCTTTTGGGATTCCGTCGTCGGTAAAAACGCCTGTAAGTTTTTCGAACTGAATCAGGTTGTAAGAGCCGCGGCTTTTAAACTTCGAAGCTTCTGTAAGTACATAAACTTCTTTTGCACGAGCGGCAAGCTCTACCGCAGTTTCTATACGAAGATGATCCCTGCCTGTAAATCCATATTCAGGAATAAAACCGTCTGTTCCCAAAAACATTTTGTGCGAATATACAAGTTCTGCGCATTTTTTTGTCATGGGACCTACAAGCACTTCTGATCCCGGCTGAAGATGTCCGCCCAAAAGGGTAATTTTTAAATTTTGTAGCTTGCATACATAATTTGCTATAAATACCGAATTAGTAACAATATTGATATTTTTCTTTGCAAGCGCAAGCTCTTCTGCCAGCATCGCACAGCATGATCCGGATTCCAGTATTACAAGCTCGCCTTCTTCCACTATCTGAGCGGCAGTCTTGGCTATCCTGCTTTTAATTGAATAATTTACCGCTATTCTTTTGCCGGTATCGTTGGCTCCGTCTAAACCGACATATCCGTGAATACGGCAGACGATTCCGCGGTTTTCCAGAAGATCTAAATCTTTGCGAACGGTAACAAAGGAAGCATCCAGCATTTCTGCCAACAGTTTAGTTTTTACCTTTTTGTTTGCAGATAAAATTTCAAGAATCCTTACGACTCTATCATTCATCACACACCTTACAATTCCAGAAAGCGCATTTTAATTTTTTCAAGCGCATATACGGCAAACTCGTCTATTTTCATGGGGGCAAGCTGCCTTCCGTCGCGCAGGCGAATCGATACAGTGCCTTCATCCGCTTCTTTCTGACCTGCAACAAGCATATAAGGAATTTTTCGTGTTTGGCAATTTCGGATTTTTGCGTTAAGGCGGTCGTCGTTTAATTCTGCTGTTACGCGCAAATCGAGCGATTTAAGTTCTGTATACACCTTTTTTGCATATTCGTTAAATTGTTCGGCAACAGGAATTACCGCTATTTGCTCGGGAGCAATCCACACGGGGAAAGCACCGCCAAAGTGTTCGATAAGTACGCCGAAAAATCGTTCCATGCTTCCAAAAAGCGCGCGGTGTATCATATAGGGGCGTTTTCGCGTTCCATCGGTATCGACAAAAGTCATATCAAAACGTTCGGGTTCGTTAAAATCGAACTGAATGGTGGACATCTGCCACTCGC
Source organism: Treponema sp. (assembly GCA_031286205.1). Classification (GTDB taxonomy): domain Bacteria; phylum Spirochaetota; class Spirochaetia; order Treponematales; family Breznakiellaceae; genus WQXQ01. Next base: position 18,397 of record JAITUR010000082.1, on the reverse strand, counting down.
GCCCAAGAGCGTCTTTTATTTTTATATCGATCTTGGGACCATAAAATGCGCCGCCGCCTTCGTCAAGTTCGTAAGGAAGACCTTCTGCATCGATAGCGCGGCGAAGGCTTTCCAAAGCGGCATCCCACTGGCTCTGCTCGCCGACACTTTCTGCGGGGCGGGTTGCAAGGTATGCTTTTATTTCTTTAAAGCCGAATGTTTTCCATATACTTAAACTGAAACGCAAAACTTCGCGAATTTCGCTTTCCATTTGTCCGGGTGTGCAAATAATGTGCGCATCGTCCTGGGTAAAGCCCCGTACGCGCAAGAGTCCGTGCAAAACGCCGGATCTTTCGTAACGGTAGACAGTTCCCAACTCCGCCCAGCGAAGAGGAAGATCTCGATACGAATGTCCCTTGTTGTTGTAGATCAAAATATGGAAGGGGCAGTTCATCGGTTTAATATAATATTCCTGATTATCGATTTCCATTGAGTTGTACATTCCCTCTTTGTAGAAATCAAGGTGGCCTGATGTTTCCCAAAGCCAGCTTTTACCGATATGCGGCGTGTAGAGAATTTCGTATCCGTTGCGGTAATGTTCCTGCCGCCAGAAATCTTCGATGGCGACTCTCATTCTGCCGCCATTGGGATGCCAGTAAATAAGTCCCGCGCCTGCTTCTTCGTGGGTGGAATATAATTCCATTTCTTTGCCAACCCGGCGGTGATCGCGTTTTTCTACTTCTTCCAAAAAGGCAAGATGCGCTTTAAGGTCTTTGGGGTTTTCCCATACCGTTCCGTAAATGCGGGTAAGCATGGGGCGTTTTTCGTCGCCGCGCCAGTAAGCACCGGCTATACTTTGCAGCTTAAATGCCGCCGAATTTATCTCTCTTGTGTTGGCGACATGCGGGCCGCGGCAAAGATCGAACCATTGGGTTTTACCGTCGGCATCTTTATTTTCGTATATTGATATTTCTTCGCCTGCGGGTAATTCATTTATAAGTTCGATTTTATAATCTTCTATTAAACTATCGCCGGAAAAGCGCTTTAAGGCTTCGTCACGGCTGACTGTTACTTTTTCAAAGTCTTGGCGGCTGTCTATTATAGTTTTCATTTCCTTCTCTATCGCCGGAAGGTCTTCGTTTGTTACCGGTTTGGAAAAGAGGAAGTCGTAATAAAAACCGTTTTCGATATTTGGACCGATAGCGGTTTTGGTTCCGGGGAAAAGTTTAACTACAGCTTGCGCCATAATGTGCGCTGTTGAGTGGCGGATTTTTGCCAATTTTTCGTTTTCTGACATGATAATAAAATAGCATTTTCCATACAAATAGTCTATAAATTTTTACAATTTTTTTGGTTATCTGTCATAACAATGCCTTTTATCTACTGTTTTTTTGTATCAAAATAAGGCAAAATTAGGCATGGAATTATTGGCTCCTGCCGGCTCGCCCGAAGCGCTGGATGCAGCTATTGGAGAAGGGGCGGATGCAGTTTACCTTGGCCTGAAGGATTTTAACGCCCGGCTAAGAAGCACTAACTTTACATACTCGCAATTTGAAGGAGCTCTTCGTATTCTTCGCAAGATGGGTAAAAAAATCTATGTTACTGTAAACACGGTTTTTGAACAACGAGAAGCCGACAGAATGTATCAATTTTTAAAATATCTTGAAGAGCAGGGACCGGATGCCCTGATTGTGCAGGATTTTGGCGTTGTAGAAATGGCAAAGACGCATTTTCCTTCTTTGCGGCTGCATGCTTCTACCCAAATGAATATTGCTTCGGCAAGGGGGGCAAATGCTCTCTCGCGGTTTGGCGTTTCCCGTGTGGTTTTATCGCGGGAACTTTCTCTGGAAGATTTGCGTAATATAAAAAGCAAAACCAATATGGAACTGGAGATTTTTGTTCACGGAGCTTTGTGCATTAGTGTTTCCGGGTTGTGTCTTTTTTCCAGTTTCCTTGGCGGCAAGTCCGCTAACCGCGGAATGTGTACCCAGGCTTGCCGCAGGTTGTTCAAAAAAACGGGCGCTGTTCGTAACGAGGGGGAAAGCGGTTACTACTTTAGCCCTAACGATTTACAGCTTTTAGAACATATCCCGGATTTATCTGCCGCAGGCATTACCGCTCTTAAAATCGAAGGCCGTATGAAGAGCGCATCCTATGTGGGTGCGGTTGTTTCCGCTTACCGGCTTGTGGTAGATGCGGTTGCAGGCGGAGATGAAGGCGAAATAAAAAACGCTATAGAAAGAGGGCAGGAAATTTTACGAAACGATTTTGCGCGGGCAAAAACAAAATATTTTTTTACTGCAAATTCGCTTGCGGACAATACAGAAAATTCAGAGAAAAAAAATGATTGGCTGAATCCGGATCAGGATGGCGGAACAGGGATAAGTTTGGGAACTATTCTAAAGGTAAAGGGCGGCGGAGATGAAAGGCGCGCGCTTATTTATCCGCCAAGGGGAATGTCTCTTTCTGCGCGGGATTCCGTACGGATTCACCGCGGCGATGATTCCGGCAGAGTATCGCACAAGCTGGCATTTGCAGAAGCAGACGGCAAGGGGTTTTGGATTTCCGCACCGGAAGGATCGATTGGAGACAGTGTTTATTTGATCCAAATAAAAGAAAAAAACAAACATTATAAACATATAATTTCCGGCAATATTGCAAGTAAAGGACCGGGCAGGGATAAGGCTCCGAGGCATTTGCCCGGAAACAAACCCGGTAAAAATTTTCCTGATGGGTTATATGTTGCGGTTTCCCGCCCGGAAGATCTTTTTATTGTGCAATCTTCGCGGCCACAGCGCGTTATTCTTGTATTGTCGAAAAAAAACGCCGGGTATCTTTTTGCAAATAAGCAGCCGCTTCCGTTTAAAAAAACAGAAATAATTTTTTCTTTGGATCCGTGGTTCCCGCCCGAGAATCAAATTTTAATGGAAGATATAATAGAGTCGTTAATAGAAGAAGGTTATACGCAGTTTATTGTAAATAACCTTGGGCATTTTTCTTTATTTAAGAATTATAAATCTGTAAATTTAATGGCAGGACCGTGGTTATACACTTTTAATTCGTGGTCGCTTTCTTTTATTGCTTCTCTTGGGGTGGACGGCATTATAACCCCGTTAGAAAACAACCGGCAAAACCTGGAGCGGACACTTAGCATTAAAGGCAGCGATAAAAGACGAAGCAGCCCTTTGCTGTCGAGTATTTTTATTACTGTTTTTTCGTATCCGCCGTTATTTAATATAAAAGCAAATCTTGCTAACCTTAACTTAAAATCGTTTGCAGATAACATGGGCGAAACCTTTTTGCTAAATACCTGCCAGGAAGGATCGAAAGTGTATCCCAATAAGTATTTTTCTATAATTGACAAAATTCCATTTTTAAAACAATCGGGTTTTGGAAAATTTATTATAGACTTAACAGGGACAACGATTAAAAAATCAAATTATAAAGATCTTATACAAGCTGTAAAAGAAAATACCCCGCTTCCAAACTCGGAAAGATTTAACTGGAAAGACGGTTTTTATCAATCCGATAAAATTTAATTGCCTGTTCTTATCCAGGTTTCGCCATTTCCGGAAAATGTTGTGTTAGAATCGATTTTATAAAGGAAGGTTTGTCCTTCCATAGTTACTGTTAAATTATTGCCCGCTATTCTGTAAGTTCCATTGCTTGATCTGCCGTTTATTGTGTAATTAATGTTTCCTGCGCTTGGGCTTCCAGCGAATCTAATATTAATATCGCCGCCGGAAAGCCGGTATGTTCCTCTTTGAAGCTCGACCTGATTTGATAATAACGAAGATATGCCGGCGGCTGATTGTGCCTGCGATTGTGGTACAGAATTTAATCCCGGCAAAGCTCCCCTTTCCATTAATAAATTGGAAATCTGGGTGTTGCCGTTTGCGTGAGCTAACGATAATGCGGTATCGCCTTCCCGTGATCTTGCGTTAATATTTGCTCCCTTTTCCAAAAGCAATCTTACCAGTTCTAAATTATTCCATTTGGAAGCGTATAACAGCGGTGTCATTCCGTCGGCGTATCTTCTTGCAAGCGGATAACTGTAATTTACATCTGCTCCCATTTCTATAAACTGCCGAGCAAAATTGAATCTTTGTCTTGCCATTGCGTTAAGCAAAATTTCTCCATTTACTGCAGCTCCGTGGTTAAGTATCAATCTTATTACATCATCTGATTGATTCATATTTAATGCCGTGTATAAATCGTAGCTGTTTGGAATAACGCCATAATCGGATAATAAATTGATCGATTGCAATGCAGTGTCCCCGCGCGAATATGTTAATACAAAGCTCATTGTAATGCGTTTTTCCGATGCAGACATTGAATTGATATTGGCACGGATTATAGCTTCGACTTCCTGGTAATTGCTTTTGGACAATGCGTTAATTAGATTCCATCTGTAATCGTCCGCAGATACGGACTGGCTTAGAACCGCGCCTAAGCCTAAAAAGAAGGCAAAAAAGAGAATTTTATCTATCGTTTTTATTGATTTCATTTAATCCCCGTCCCTGCATTATTATAAACGGTATTTTTGGCAAAAACAACAACTTTTGTATATGGTGTCGATACTTTTTACCTACGCTATATATAGCGTACCTTAACATTCGTATAGCAGATTACTGTAATTTTTTCCTAAATTCGTTATTTTTTTTCTCCAACAGTAAAGCAAAACGGCTAGTTCGCGCCATATATAGTATCTACAAATTCTTCAGTTTGAAAAATTTGTAGGCCGGCGGTCTATGCTGCCGGAACTTAATTTAAGGAGAGTTGTATGAACAACCTCAATTCAATTTTAATCGAAGGAAATCTGGTTAAAGACCCGATGCTTCGATCCACACAAAAAGGGACACAAATCTGCGTATTGCGGCTTGCGTCGAATCGTTATCTTAAACAGGAATCCGGTTATGAAAAGGAGGTATCGTACTTTAATGTGGAAACCTGGTCGCGCCTTGCAGAAATATGCAGCGCCAAAGGAAAAAAAGGGCGTGGTATTCGTGTTGTTGGGCGCATCAAGCAGGATCGCTGGACAGACCCCGATGGAAAACTAAGATCTAATGTTACCATCGTTGCGGAGCATGTAGAGTTTCGTCCTGAATTCAAAAAGAGTGCGAAACAAATTGATATCGAAGCTGAAGCGTCGAATGCATCGCAAGATGTTCCGTTTGACGATCTTGGGGACGAAGAAGCCGATATTCCTGTTACCGCAGGCAAAGAACTTGAAGCTGTAGCATTCTAGCGGACAGAAGGATCTGCAAAAAAACAAAAACCACAGAGAACATAGAGAAGTACAAAAACTCTCTGTGAACTCTGTGGTTTTTTCAGCAGTTGTCTTGCATAAAAAATGTCTTGCGGGCATAATATAGCATGAAATCATTAACAAAAGAATTGTGGTTTAACACAAAAAAACCGCGCGAATTTATTAACATTACAGGAGAAGTAGATTTGCTGCTTCGGGAATCCGGCATTCAGGAAGGGCTCTGTCTTGTAAACGCCATGCATATAACTGCCAGTGTTTTTATAAACGACGATGAATCCGGCTTGCACCACGATTTTGATGTATGGCTGGAAAAACTTGCGCCCCACGAACCGGTCTCCTCCTACCGCCACAACACGGGCGAAATAAACGCCGATGCACATCTAAAACGCACAATCATGGGGCGGGAAGTTGTTGTCGCTATAACAGGCGGTAAACTCCACCTTGGTCCCTGGGAGCAAATCTTCTACGGCGAGTTCGACGGGCAGCGCCGCAAGCGTGTATTGGTGAAGATTTTGGGGGAGTGATTTTTTGGGGATATTAGTCATCGCCGTTATCTTCAATATCAAATTTTAGTTTCACGCGCTTTTCTATATCCTCTGCACTTGGCAATGTATCAATTAATTCTTCGGGGACAAAATCGGAAAGTTTATACTCGCTTACACCAATAGGTTTGTTTATATCTTTTAATGCATATTCCGCAGTTAATTTATCTTTTGTTTTACAAAGCATAATACCGATAGATGGATTATCTGTTTCGTGTCTTAAAATATCATCGACTGCTGACAGGTAAAAATTCAACTGCCCTGCATACTCAGGTTTAAACTCAGAATTTTTTAATTCGATTACAACAAAACAACGCAACTTTGTATTATAAAACAAGAGATCAATATAATAGTCTTTCTCACTGACTTCTATATGATACTGATTGCCAACAAAGGCAAACCCTGTTCCAAGTTCCAGAATGGTTTTTGCGATATTGGCTACCAGTTCATGCTCTATTTCTCGTTCAATAATGCCTTTGCGTTTTTCGACAAAATCAAAAACATAAGGATTTTTCAGCGATTCCTCCGCCAAATCACTAAATGGTGACGGCAGCAATCTTTCAAAATTTGCTGTTTTTTCCGCTATTGCCTGTCTTTGATACACTTTTGTTTCAATATGATACTCAAGTACCGACAGCGACCAGCCATTTTCGATAGTTTGCTTTGCGTACCAAGTGATTTCCTCTTGTTCCTTAACTTTATCAAGCAATAAAACATTATGCGACCAACTCAAAAGTGCAGACAGTGTCTGCACTTTTTCCTCTTCTTTAATAATTTCTGCAAATTTTCTCATATATTTTAAATTGCGGACAGAATACCCTTTTACATGGGGGAATTCCGCTTTTATATCATGAGCAAGGTTTTCAACAAATTTTGATCCGTACTTCGTATTTGCTATGATAATTTTGCCAATATTCCAGTAAAGCAAAATCTGTTATTTATTAACATTGTTAATTACCACCTTCACGATATTCCATCCCGTCCCATTATAGCATCTCCAGCCCAAAAAGAGCTATATTATAACATATGAAAGAAAACGACTATTCCGCGCTCATAGGAAAAATTGCGGTTACCGACACGCCCCTTGAACCTTTGGGGACAGTGTTGATTGACGGCGAAATTTACGAAGCAAGAACCGATGCTGAGTTTGTGGACGCAGGCAGAGGGGTAAAAATAACCCGTGTAAAAGGCAATAAAATATTTGTACGAAGGGTGTAATTTTTTTTGTACCCCTATTGACAAAATATTTAAAATCCGGCATTCTGTTGATAATTGCAAACAGCAAATTTTTACAAGTATGTTCATAGAAAATAAAAAATATAATTTAAAACTTCCCTGGAAGGGCGGCAGAATTGCACTAATTGCCGCATCAGCAAAAGACAGAAAACTCAAAATGTTCCTTTGTTGTGTCTCGACAATGGCGATGGCGGGCTTTGCCCTGCTTAATCCGCAGGTTGTCCGTTTTACTATCGATTCCGTAATAGGAACAGAAGCTCCCAATGTACCCGGGTTCGTTCTGCGGTTTATCAATTTTATCGGCGGACAAGATGTCTTGCGGCAGAATTTTTGGATTTGCGCGGTTGTAATTGCGGCGCTTGCGCTTTTTTCGGAATTGTGTAACATGGCGCGTAACTACACAGCGGTAGAAGTTGGAGAAACCATTTCATGGCGGCTGCGAAACACTCTCTACTCCCACATTCAAAAACTTTCGTGGGATTGGCATGTCAGCTGTCAGACAGGCGATATTATCCAACGCTGTACTACAGATGTCGATCATATGCGTAATTTTGTTCAATACAATTTAAGCGAGCTTTTAAGAACTATCTGTATATTTGTTATTGCAGTAATAATGATGTTCTCTATGGATATTTTTATGTCCATGATCAGCCTTGCTTTAATTCCGCTAATTTTGATTTTTTCCATAGTGTATTTTAGCCGGGTAAGCAAAAACTTTGCACGAGCCGATGTTGCAGAAGGTATCATGCAGGCGGCGGCGCAGGAAAATTACACCGGGGTTCGAGTAGTACGCGCTTTTGGAAGAGAAGCTTACGAAAGAGATAAGTTTTATCAAAAAACACGCGATTATGCAAATATATGGATACAAATTGCAAAGATGATTGGAACATTCTGGAGTGTCAGCGATTTGTTTTGCGGGCTTCAGTTAGCTGTCATTATTGCGGCAGGTGTGTGGCGCTGTGTTAACGGAGATTTAACTCCGGGAGCATTTATTGCTTTTTATGCTTACTGCAACTGGATGATCTGGCCGGTTCGTGAACTTGGGCGGATACTTTCCGAACTTTCCAAAACATTGGTTGCCTCGACCAGGGTAAAAGAAATTCTGGAAGCGGAACCGGAAATTGATTCGCAAGATGCTCTGTACCCGGAAATTAAAGGAGAAATTTGTTTTGATAAAGTCGGCTTTGCATACAAAGAGACAGAACCTGTGTTACACGACATCTCGTTCACGCTAAAACCCGGAGAAACAATGGCCATTCTTGGGGCGACAGGTTCGGGAAAATCATCATTGGTTCATCTTTTAAGCCGTCTTTACGATTTACCTGATGGCAGCGGCACTATCACTATCGATGGTATTGATATTCGAAAAATTGCGCGTTCTCATTTACGGAAACATATCGGACTTTGTTTACAGGAGCCGTTTTTATTTTCCAAAACCATACGCGAAAATATTGCGGCAGCTCAAGAGGGTATGGAAATAGCGGAATTGCAAAGCGCGGCATCTGTTGCAATGGTACATGACACAATCGAGGGGTTTTCCGACGGATACGAAACAGTCATTGGGGAACGAGGGGTTACGCTTTCCGGCGGACAAAAACAGAGGGTATCAATCGCAAGAATGTTGGCGGGCAACACGCCCATAATGATTTTTGACGACAGTCTTTCCGCTGTCGATACGGAAACAGATGCGAAAATTCGCGCCGCTCTCCGCAAAAGGGTAAAAGATGCGGCGGTAATTATCATTTCGCATCGTATTTCTACTCTTATGCAGGCGGACAAAATATTAATACTAAAAAACGGCACTGTAGAAGATATTGGTTCGCATAACGAACTATTGGAACGGGGCGGAACTTATAAACGCATTTTTGAAATGCAGGCAGCCGGCTTGATTGACGGCGTGGAGGAATAAATGGCAGATTACGAAGATATTGAATATAACAAACCCATGTCTCTGTCTGTATGGAAAAAAATGATTCCATTTATAATGACAGAAAAAAAGAATTTAACGCGCTGTATGTTTTTAATGTTCAGCGTAGCTATAATCGATATTTCTTATCCGCTTTTACTGGGTTATGCGATTAAAAATAACATTCAGCTTCAAACCACCGACGGTATTTGGGGATTCTTGGCGGTTGTTTTTGGACTTGTAATAATTCAGGCTGTCAATGTTTATGGCTTTGTTTATTTAGGAATAAAAGCGGAAGTTGGAATGTGCAGAAGGTTAAGAAACGCGGTTTTTAATCATCTGCAAAAACTTAGTCTTGCCTACTACAATAAAAACCCTGTCGGTTATCTGATGGCTCGTACAAATTCGGACACAGGGCGCATTGGAGATTTAATTGCATGGGGGTTAATCGATTTTACATGGTCGGTTTTATATTGCATTGGAGCGATTATCGCAATGTTTGCGGTTCACTGGAAACTTGCGTTGATTGTCTGCTCCACAGTTCCTATTCTTGCGTTAGTTACATGGTTTTTTCAAAAGCGGATTTTAACCGTTAACCGCACCATGCGAAAATTAAACTCTAAAATGACAGGTGCAATGAACGAAGGAATTACCGGCGCAAGGACTGTAAAAGTTCTGGTTGCGGAAAAACAGAGCCATGCGGAGTATTCGCAAATAACTTCCGGTTATAGAAAGCACGCAAATAAAATGGCGCTTTTAAGGGCTATTTTTGTTCCGACAACGCTGTTTGTAGGCGGAATTGCAACAGCGGCAGTTTTGGGCTACGGCGGCTGGGAAATTGTTGTGTTAGGTGCAAACTTATCTATCCTAGCAATCTTTTTACAATATGCCGGCGGTTTCTTCTGGCCGATTCAAAACATTGCGCGTATTCTGACTGACTTTGTATCGACTCAGGCAAATGTTGAACGAGTTAAAGATCTTTTGGAGCAAACTCCGGGCATAGTTGACAGACCTGAAGTTATAGAAAAGTACGGCGATGAAGCAAACCCAAAAAAAGAAAACTGGGAGCCGATAACAGGCGATGTAGAGTTCCGCAATGTAACATTCCGGTATCCCGATGGACACAGAAATATATTGGAGAACTTTGATCTGCATATAAAAGCGGGAACTTATGTTGCTATTGTAGGAGAAACAGGCGCGGGTAAGTCCACACTTGTAAATCTTGTCTGCCGCTTTTTTGAACCTACAGAAGGCGAAATTTTAATTGATGGCAGGGATTACCGCGAACGAAGCCAGCTTTGGCTGCACAGCGCATTTGGTTATGTATTGCAGAGTCCGCATTTATTTTCTGGCACGATCAGGGAAAATATCCGTTATGGCAGACTGGATGCCACCGACGAAGAAGTGGAAAAAGCCGCTGCCATTGTTCATGCCGATAAAATTATCGCCAAACTGGAAAAAGGTTTTGACACCGAAACCGGCGAAGGGGGCGACCGTCTTTCCACCGGAGAGAAGCAGCTTATCTCCTTTGCGCGCGCGGTTCTTGCAGATCCGCGTTTGTTCATTCTTGACGAAGCGACAAGCTCTATCGACACGGAAATGGAAATGCTTTTGCAGGAGGCAATTCACACGCTTTTGCAAGGCCGCACAAGTTTTGTAATTGCCCACCGGCTTTCTACCATTCGCAATGCGGATATTATTCTTGTTGTTGACGACGGCAATATAATCGAGCGCGGCACTCATTCAGAGCTTATGAAACAGCGCGGGCATTATTACGAGTTATATACACGGCAGTTTGCGGAGGAGAAAGAAGAAGAAGCTTTACGGGCGTAATTTTTCATTTGATTATCCTTGCGAAAAAGCTTCTTGTATTCTCGTTCCAGTTATAACTTGCTTTTGTCCGCATTCCCGGTTTGGTAATTTCATTAAGTATCATTTGTATTAAATATTTTCCCGCATTATCAGGAAACTTGATATTGCGGGAAAGTTTTATTTGTAAAATATTATCTCTGCCTTTGCAAAACTCCGTTATTACTTCGTTTAACTGTTCTTTGTCATTTACATACAACCCATTCCTTGAATAGTATGAATAGCTGTTGTCTTTGCAAACAGGCGTTGAAGTTTTACTCCATTTGTGATCTCTTATAATTTCCTCGTCAGATAACGCAAAATATACATAAGAAAGCTGGGAAAATTCATTGTACTTTCTTGCATCCCATGTAATATCAAAATGATAATATTGATTTCGCGCCTTTACGATATTCCAGGCATGATTCGATAATGATGTTGATATATATGAAGAACGCCCAAATACAAGCATACACTTAAAGCCCAATTTTTGAGCCAGTAGAGCAAATGCCGAAGAAAAGCCGTCACAAACAGCCACTTTGTTTATTAATGCGCCATACGCATTATGCGAAACCAAATTTTTGTTTTTTCCTTTTGCAATAGCCTGATATTCTTTATTGTCATACTGCACATTCTTTTGCAGATATTCATACAGATTAATTAATAGGGAATATTGATTGCTTGATGCTTTCTTTAAAGTCGTAGCAATCTTGCTTGCGGCTTTATCCAAAGCCAAATTCATTTTTTCCCCCTGAAGTTTTGGGACAACTCCCGTTAAATGAATTTGTTTTTCAGCACCCGATTTCTCGATTTGAATTTTTGTTTTATCGAAATATATAACCGAGGGATTATCGCCAAGAGCAGTCTGTATAACCTTCATTAAATCGACATTGCGGTCTACCTCGGAACAATCAAAAGACTCTAGCCTTAAGGAAAATGCTTTAAGCATAATCTTGTACGCCTGCTTTTCTTGCTGCGACAAATGTAAAAACCCCAATCCTTCACGCAGATTCATTTTTTAATTATAAATACACTTGCCGGATTAGTCTATGGAGAATAAATAAAAAAGCCGCTCTTCACTTTTTTATTATCAATATTAATTCAGCGTCTTCCGCATTAACTATTTACCCCGCGCACTTATCGTTCTACGCGAAGAATCTCCGTAATACGCCAGTTTTTTCTTCTGTCTTGCTGCAATGTAAGGGTGTCTGTGCGGCGGCGGGCGTGTTCGTTGGGAGCCCAAAGATTGTAATTGGCGCGAAACATAATTAATGAATAAGAATCACCACCGGCAGGTTCTACAGTTAATTCTGTTACACCAAAAACATCGGGGGCAGGTAATTCGCCGCCAGAATCCTGCCATGCTCTTGCAGGAATAATTTGCGATGTTCCGGCAGGAGTGTAAGCTTGCCTGGTTTTTGCGACAGCGTAAAATGTTACGGCAGCGTTAATATCGCTCTTAATTACAGGGTCCGAACCTTGAACACATGCTTCCATAAAAACATGATCCAGATTGCTAAAGGCATTGTAATATGCAAAAACAATGCTGTCCGGCAGCATTCCCGCTGTAGTAGGACGGCTTTTAGAGCCGCCCATCGTGCTAAATATAATAAAAAGAACAAAAAATATACCGCCTGCAATGCCCATTAGGGGAAATTTATTTCTTATTGCAAAGCGTTCGGTTTTAACAATAACATTTTGCTTAAATAAATAAATATTTTTTTCCGCTTCCTGTTTTTTGCTGTCATCTATGGATACTTCGCCAAATAAATTTATAGATTTATCCGATAATATTTTTATTAAATTATTAATAATATCCAACGCATTTTTTTTAGCGCTATTGCGGTTCTTTTTTTCTACCGGCAAAAGAAGCGCGTTTTGAATTAAACTGCAAAGATTTTTGTTAAGACCGGGGGCGGCAAGATGTATAGGCATATAAATGCCTTCTCTCATATCCTGATAAATTGTCTCGTCGGAAGTGTAGGGTAAAGTTCCGGAAAAAATTTGGTACAGCATAGCTGCCGCGCAAAATGCGGCGGCATCCATATCCATTAAATCCGGGCAGTTGTATTTGTCCAGGACAACACCTTCTACATGCAGACAGCGGCTGGACAAATTTGGCGGAGAAAAGTATACGCTTCCATCAGAGCCAATAAATGTTGCCGCAGGATTAAGCGTAGTGTGCTCGTCGCCCAAAAACATTTTTGCTTTTAGCCAATAATAAACTGCCTGTAATTTGGACGAAATATCTTTATTTGCATCAATCTTATTTAATATTATGTCGAATCTTTCGCCGTTAAATGGTTTGCCCCAAACCCGCATATGTCCGCCGTGTTCGCAGACACCGGAAGATCTCCAAACTTCGTTAGTTCCGTCAGAATTAACAATGTAACCTTTTTCTATTAAACTTTGGGACATTTTTGTTCTGGCAAAAGAACGCGGCTCTAAACCGGTGTCAAAACAAACAGCCGGTTTTCCTTCTACTTCTGAAAGTAAAATATGCCGTCTCATACTATCTCCTTCTGCCGTCAGTCGAATACAGGTAGCGGAAATAATCCATGTCCGTGGTTAAAGTTTTGTCAAATTTAGACATGGTTTGTCTGTAAGATTCTGTCGCACGCCAGAAATCGTAAAAACTTCTTCTGTCTGCGGTTAGGTTGTAGGCATCTGCATAAATTCTTGCCGCTTTTGCATCGGCTTCGCCTTTAATTGTTTCTGCGCGTTCGTAGGCGGCAGAAAGTAAAGAGCGTTTATCGTTGTCCATTTTGCCAAGCCACTCTGCCTTGCTTCCTTCGCCCGCAGAACGATAAGCCTGCGCTATCTGGTTTCTTTCCCGAATCATTCGTGCATATACACTTGGGGTAAGTTCGTCGGAGTAACTTATTTGCCGCGTAACAACATCTATTAATTCAATGCCGTATTCGGGAACCATGCGGCGCGAACGATCCAGTATTTCTTCTGCAAGCCTGCGCCGTCCTCTGGTAATTGCTTCGATGTTGGATTCAGTTTGCAGCGATGTAATAATTTCCGCTTCGATATCATCGCCAAGAGACAATTCTTCGCTGGTTGTTCTTTCCAAAATAATATTGGAGTTGCGTACGGATTCCCTTAAAGGATTTTCTGCTACTACTGTTTTAACTTCGGAATCTATAATTTCCCCAAGTTTGTTGTGTGCTGTTGTAATATTGCCAATGGATTCGTAGAAAACTTTTAGATCGTTTATTTTCCAACGCGCAACAACATCTACAAAAATTAATTGTCTTTCCGCTGTTAGAATTGTTCTGGCTTCGCCGTCCCAGGCAATAATTTTTTTAGTATAACGATGCACTGTGTCAATAAGCGGGATTTTAACTTTAAGCCCGGCATCGGTAATAGTCCTTACAATTTTTCCAAATCGTACAACTACCGCTTGTTCTCCTTCGTTAATAATAAAAAAAGGACCCGTTGTAATAAATATAATAAAAATTATTAATCCAACAATTATTCGTTTTATATTTTTTTTCATTATCTTGCTCCTTGTCCGGTAATTGCCGGAGCTAAATTCATCATGGGAAGAAAGTTGTTCAGGTTACGATCTATTAATGTCATATCTTTTTCGTTTGCAAAAACTTCTTCCATCATTTCGTAGTAAAGTCTTTGTCTTGTTACATCTGGAGCGCGGCGGAATTCTTCGTAAACTGCATTAAAACGAGCGACATCGCCGTTTGCTTTGTTAACCCTTTCTGTGGCATAGCCCTGTGCAATTAGTACCAACTGTTCAGCCTGACCTCTGGTTCTGGGGATTTCTTCGTTATATGCCTGCTGCCCTTCGTTGATCAATCTTTCTCTGTCCTGCATTGCCTTGTTTACATCTTCGAATGCTTCCTGAACACCGGCAGGCGCAGCTACATTCTGGAGCTTTACAGCAATTACTTCGATACCAAGTTCGTAGCCTCTGAATATTTCGTTCATCATTATAATACCTTCTGCTTCGATAGCAACTCGTTCGACATTCATAATGTCCATTATTGCGCGGTCGCCGACAAGCATATTAATAACAGAACGGGACACATCGCGAATAGTAGGGATGCGTTCGTAAACATTAAATGTCCATGCTTTTGGGTCTCTTACACGATATTGAATAATCCATTCGACATTTACTATATTAAGATCGCCTGTAAGCATGGTAGCTTCTCTCATTTGATCGATATAGACAGGACGGCTGCCGCCTCTTGTAGTTCGATACCCGAATTCCTGAGTTTGTACTGTTGTAACATTAACCGTGTAATTATGATCTATTCCAAAGGGGAGCTTCATATGCAGTCCCGGGTTTTTAATAGCGATAAATTTACCAAAACGGGTTATAACCGCTTGTTCGGTTTGATCTACAATATATATACTAGTAAATAGCGCGATTATAACCAGTATTCCTGCAAGAACTAACCCGATTTTTCTTGGGTTGAATTTGCCTGTTTTTGGCGGGGTAAACTTCATATTATCCTCCATAGCTTCCTCTACATTCATTGTACCATTATATACGGATCATTGATAAAAGTTCAATGCTGGTTTATACTTATATAAAGGAGCGCTAAAATGGATGATGTTCTGGATTTTACGATAGATACTTTGGGAAAACCGACTGTTGCATCCCCTATAAAAATGTCTAATACACTGGGAGACGGGCTTGCCAATTATGTTACAGACGAGCAATTTGTTCGCCAAGATACAAGGGTTAAGCCGGGAAAACAGGAATCTGTAGAAAAGTCTAAAATACTGGAACGCGCAGGTCCTAGGGAGCATATCTATTTTTCTCCTGCTCATGTTCATGCGGGTATTGTAAGCTGCGGGGGACTTTGTCCCGGAATTAACGATGTTATTCGTTCTATTGTACGATGTTTATGGTATCGATATGGTGTAAAAAGAATCTCTGGTATTCGTTACGGTTATTTGGGTTTTTTACCGGAAAATCAATATGATATAAAACAGCTTACCCCTTCTATTGTCGATGATATTCATAAATTAGGCGGCACCTATTTGGGCAGCGCCCGCGGCGGCGGCAGGGAAGTAGAAAAAATTGTTGATACTATGGAAAAACTTAATTTAAATATGCTTTTTGTTATTGGCGGCGATGGCACTCAGCGCGGCTCGATTGATATTGTCGATGAAGTTAATAAACGAAAATTAAAGATAGCTGTAATTGGAATTCCAAAAACAGTTGACAACGATTTTGCCATAATAGACAGATCTTTTGGTTTTAACACCGCTGTCGCAAAAGCGGTAGAAGTTGTAAAAGCCGCTCATGTGGAGGCGGCATCTGCAATTAACGGAATTGGGCTTGTAAAAGTTATGGGCAGAGATTCCGGTTTTATTGCGGCGCACACCGCCCTTGCAAGCCACGAAGTAAATTTTGTATTGATACCTGAAGTGCCTTTTAATCTGGAAGGCTACAACGGCTTTTTGTCGCATTTAGAAAAACGGCTGGAGTATCGGAATCACGCGGTAATAATTGTCGCAGAAGGAGCCATGCAGGATCAGCTTATAAAAGAAAAAAAGACCGATGCCGGCGGCAATGTTAAAATGGCGGATGTTGGCACATATCTTCGCTCCAGAATTATAAAGCATTTTGAAGAACGAAAAATCGAAATAAACCTGAAATATATCGATCCATCTTACGCAATCCGTTCTGCTCCGGCAGACCCCGATGATTCTATCTATTGCGAGCGCCTGGGCAACGCGGCAGTTCATGCGGCAATGGCAGGAAAGACCAAGTTAATTATTGGACTTGTAAACGGAGTATTTGTACACCTGCCAATCAAGACAGTAATTCGCCGCCGCAACAAGATTAATACGCAAAGCAGTCTCTGGCGCGACACCCTGGACGCAGTAAACCAACCGGCACTAATGGTAAACAGATTTAGCGGAGAGTAATATTATGCCACAAGCGCAATTTATGACAGATTAAGGAATTAGAAAGTGGAGCTAAAGGGAATTGAACCCTTGGTCTCTTGAATGCCATTCAAATTACTATGCTGTTTAGGCTTAAATGATAATTCTTTGTAGCGTATGTAATTACATACCCTGTAAGGATTTACATGAGAAATAACTACTTTTCAATTTTTCCGTATTTTTCAAAATGTGTCAATATCTTCGTTATAACTGCACAGTTTTTGAAGGCAAAAAAAAGAAGCCTTGCAGGTTTCTGCTATTTACTCATTATCACGATAGTTGTTATTAAGCTCGTTGCGAGAATCCCAGAAATAATCCGCCAAAATGTCAACTTCTTTTGCAAGCTCCTGTAATAAGCTGCCTGTTCGTCTATCAAGTCCCCGAATAGCTCTAAGTTGCGCTTCAGTTCGTTCAATTCTTTCTCTCTCTTGCAATTCGGCTAGCCTCTCTTCGTTCATATTCTCCAAGTTGTTCAAGTAAATTTCTCTCTCGGCTGAAATCATATCCAGTCCCTGAATAATCTCCTGTATTCTTTGCACCGATGATATAACCTGTAACCCCTTCCTGCGGAAATAAGAAGCATTGCGGCAATAATATAAATAATAACAATCCGGCTGTTATTTTTTTCATTCATTCCCCCCCCTCTCTTTTTTATTCAGGTTTCCAGTCGTTCAAAAACAACTTTAGTTTTTCCCATCTTTCCTGACCCTGCATAGGTACATGATTGTACTGTTCCTCTCTAGTAACCATATCGGATAACGGAGTGTAAAATCTCGGGCAGTCTTTTTCTTGTACACCATCAAAATGTCTTTCTAGCTTTAAATTGTTACCGATTTCGTTTCGGATATGTTGTATTACTAATTTCAAAGTGTCGATGGATAACTTGCTAAATTCGCCCTCGATATTCATTGGAATAACCTCTATTCCAATACTGTCAAAGTTACGGCTATCCCCTGCGTGCCACCCAACCTCATTTAAAGGCAGACATTGAATTACATCTGCATCCTTAACAATAAAATGCGCTGATGCCCTGACACCTCCACCATCCGATCCGTTCTCCCACCAGTTCCACGGGGTTGATACCGCTTGTCCCGGATAAGGTCCAATCCAGTGAATTATTATTCTTACAGGAGGCTTGTCAAACTCCCAAGGTTTATGCGTATTAATAATTATAGTTTTTCCGGCAGTATCTTTTCCGTATTCTCCACCCCTAGCTAACTTACCCAGCGATAAATGTTTCTGTGTTATTTTCATAATTACTCCTTATACCCTTATATTAATTTACTCCTTCTTATTTTTCTACTCATTTTGCTTCCCTTATTTCTTTTGTTAAACTCGCCTTTGCTTCTATGTTTAGCTTACCATTTTTGATTAGCATAGAGATTGCCTTGTAAAAAAAACAGACAAAAAGAAATTGCTCCCCAAACTATTAAAAGAGTTTGCTGGATTTTTTCGCTGAACCAATCTTTGAAGGTAAACAGACCCACAAAGACCAGAACAGTAGCAATCACCCAAACAAGAAACTGCCTGTTAATCCAGCCAATTATAAACTCCGTCCATGACCATTTTCTAGGTTCCTTATTAACTGTCGTCTGGAAATAGTTTTTTCAACTGCCATTTTGTTAATCTTTCACGCCGAAAATATCTAACAGTTTGTCGATGCACTCCAAACCGCTTTCCAATTTCCACATT
>JAITUR010000122.1 GCA_031286205.1 Treponema sp. | reverse complement strand
CGAATTTACGAATCGTGAAGATGCGGGAACCAGATATCTGCGCAGGGACGGCAGGTTGTGGGTTTTTTCGCCGGACAACGAAGAAGTAATGCTAATCTCCGGCCATATGCTGCGAGAATCCATGATGGGCTCGGATATGTCTTACGAAGATTCTATGGACAACGAACCATTATCCAGCCGTTACAATGCAGTTACATCTGGATCGGAAGTTATTGATGGCAGGGATTGCTGGGTACTTTCGTTAACCGCAAGAAGAAGAACAGAAAGTTATCCTACGCGAAAATTGTGGATAGACAAGCAGACAGAAGATTGTTTGCGTTACGAGCTGTTCGCTCTTTCCGGAGCAAAGCTTAAGGAATACAGAATGATACGGATAGAAAATATCGCGGGAAGGCGTTTTCCCGTAGAAATTGAAGTCCGCGACCTTTTACGCAGAGATTCAAAAACTACGATGATAATGAAAAATGTCGTAATAGATAGACCAATTTTGGAATCTATTTTTAGTATGCGGCATCTGGAAAGATAATTTGATTGTTTCTTACAGAGTGTCCGGCGTTTGAATTTTTGGGCACCGGATACTTCGTAAGAATAATATGGGGGTATGTTTTATGAAAAGATTAGTTTTAATTATTTTTTTTCTGGTATTAACTAAAATTCCTCTTTCCGCGCAATTAACGGTAAATGGTATTCTGGATTCCTCTGCTTCCATGACTGCGGGTACGGGAGATATGCAGAAGTTTTCCTTTGGGGTGGAGGAGTATGCAAATATTCGGTTTCAATCACGGCTTAGGGACAACAAGGCTGTAGTTTACGGTGCGGTGAATCTTATTGCCGCTGCCGGAGATTATGCCGCGCTTACCGCTTTAATGCTTCCTGTACCTGAAGGTAAATGGATTAAATACATAGATCATGACGATATTGAGCAGGAAGAGTATGTTATAACTAATGCCCCTGCCGGTTTACCTTTTACTGCATATGTTTATGGAGAAAACTATATCGCAGGCATAGAACTTGAACGGCTGTACTTCCGTCTAAATTTTGAATCGGCAAATTTTGACGGAGGGCTCTTTCGCTTGCCGTTTGGATACAGCCAGATATGGGGTTCGTCGGATTTTCTTAACCCTAGGAATCCCCTAAAGCCGGATGCCCGCCCGCGCGGTATTTTGGGTGCTGCGGTTTCTTTGTATCCCAAAGACGATATTAAATTGATTGGTTTTACAGCGGCTCCCCGTAATCCTTATTTAAATGACGGCAGCGGTATTCTTGCAGGTCTTTCTTTCGAAAATCACTGGAACAAGGCAAGTATTCAGGCGCTTTATTCCTACGAAACACCCAATAACAATGGATCTAAATACGGTATTCACCATGCGGGGCTTTCTGTTAAGGCCGATATAGAAGCAGGGTTTGTACTGGATGCTCTTTATATATATAATCACGAGGCGGGCACGAAGCTGGACGGACTCTCTCTTAGCGCGGGTGCGGATTATTCTTTTTTTAAGGGTAAATTAATTGTTATGTTAGAATATCTTTATAACGGCAAAACATCATCAACCTCATTAAATGAAAAAAATATTTTAGGTATGCCCGACAGGCATTATCTGTTTAGCAGTTTTACCTTGCTAATTAACGATTTTACAAATATTAATTTTGGGTTAATATCCTGCCTGGATAAAACATCGTTTATTCCCATTATTACTTTTAGCAATGAGCTTTTTCAGGGAGCAGCCTTAACAATAATGGCGCAGGCTCCCCTAAACAGAGATGTTTTTGACAATGGTAATTTTGTTTTTAATTGTACGGCAAGGCTTAGGTTAAGGTTTTAGTGCCGGTTAGGGCGGATATGTGGTTGTTTCTTATCCCGCTTTTTGCTACACTTTTTCTATGAGCGAAATAACAACAGCTAAATTTGATACATTTATAAAAGGATTTCTTGACATCGAAGGGTTTATATCGGCAGACAACTCTCTGAACGGGATACAGGTAGACAATGACGGTTCGGCTGTTCGTAAAATAGCCTTTGCCGTAGATGCCGCTATGGAAACCTTCGAGCAGGCAAGCGCCATAAATGCCGGAATTCTCTTTGTTCACCACGGGCTTTTTTGGGGTAATCCGGCAAGAATAGAAAAAGTCCTAAGACAAAGAATTAAGTTTTTACTGGATCACAATATTTGTTTGTACGGGGTTCACCTGCCTTTGGATCAGCATTTGCAGTTTGGCAATAATGGTATTTTGGCGCAGCTTTTGGGGCTGGAAAATATCGAACCTTTTGGCGGATACCACGGCAAAAAAGTCGGTTACAAAGGAACTTTTCCCAAACCCATTACTATAGACGAAGCCGCTAAAAAAATCGATTTTATGAACAGGCCTCCTATTGGTGTGTTTCCATTTGGAAAAAAAGAAAACCAAACCGCCGCAATTATGTCCGGCGGGGCTGCACCCAATGCAAGGGATGCAATAGAAAACGGCGTGGATTTATTTGTAACAGGCGAAAGCTCGCACAATATATATCACGAATGTCTGGAAGGAAAAATGAACCTGCTTTGCGGCGGCCACTATTGTACAGAAGTGTGGGGCGTGCGTGCCGTTATGGAACATTGTAAAAAAGAACTTGGAATAGATGTTGAATTTATCGATGCCCCTACGGGACTATAAAAATTGGAGTATAAAATGAATTTACAAAAATATTTTACCAAAGAAAAGGTATTGCCATTATCATTAACGGCAGGTGTTGTGCTTTTGGATCAAATTACAAAAGCCATAATAGCAAAAAAATGGCCTATCCCCGAAGGTGTTTTTTTTAGGTTTATTAAAGATGTTTTCGAAAACGGGTTTTTGCACATTGTTCATGTTCGCAACAAGGCAATAGCGTTTAGTCTGGGAGAAAATCTTCCGGAAATTATTAAACCAATAGCTTTTATTGTTTTTCCCATTTTGGTTTTGGGCTTCCTTTTGTGGTATTATTTTACATCCGATGAATTTAACAATGTTCAAAAATGGGCGGTTGCCGGCATAATTGGCGGCGGAATTGGAAATATTTTAGACCGTATTTTCCGTCCAGATGGAGTTGTAGATTTTATCAGCGTAAGAATTTACGGACTTTTTGGAATGGAAAGGTGGCCTACTTTTAATGTTGCAGACTCATCTGTGGTGGTGTGCTGTATTTTATTGTTTATAACAATTTTTATATCTTACGGCAAAGAAAAAGCAAAGGTAAAGGTGGAAATAGATGAACAAGAAACTTAATACAATTTTATTTATTTTGGGAGCAACTTTATTTAATGTTATTGTCGCTATAATATCTTTTTTTCTGTTTTACATTATTTTTAGAAAGTTTATAATACCGGTTATACCGGAATCAAGTTATAGCTGGGGCTTTACACTTGTATTTTTAGCTTGTCTTGCAGTCTCTATTGGGGTTTACCGGGTGGTATTAAAATTTTTGCTTAAAAAAATCGATATAGAAAAATACTTTGATCCTATTTTTATAAACAAGCACAAAAGGCAGATCGATAAAAAAAATTAATTATTCGTGCCGGGGGTTGGCTGCTCTAAAAAGAGAAACAAACTTTTCCGGTGTAATATTTACAGCCCCAAGATCAAACTTATAATTAATAGGCATTCCTAGATCAAAAAATAAAAATCCCTGTTCCTGAAGATATTTAGCAAGAAGAATAAGCTGCACTGTGCCGGCATTTGACTCGTCGTAATAGCCGGAGTAGCTTGTGTAAACCTTGCCGCAGATAATGCCGAATTCGCCGGCAACCAAAGAGCCGTTACGGTACAGCGAAAAAGAAGTTGGATAAGCGTTTCCCGTAGGTCTTGTTCGCCGTATTTCTTTTATACATTCAACAAGAGGGGGAGTAAGCCAGCCGGAACCGTGTTTTTCTATACAGCGATCAATTAAAAAATTAAAATCGGTATCTACTTTTAATTCATACTTGTTTAATAATCGCTTTACTGATTTTTTAATATGCAGATTTTCAAAAAACAGGGCTGATCTTTCCAAATGCAATTTTGGCATTGATATATAGAACGGTTCTTCTTCGTCTATTTCCGCAATATCGGCAGACATTACCAGAAATCCGGCATCCATAAGCCTTGCGGTAAATTCGGGGTCAAAGTCAAGGGCAATACAAAATTCTTCATTGTACCCTGTAGCAAGCATAGCATCTACTATTGCATGACAATTATCTTCGGGTTTAATTATCAGAAATCCGGCACTGGTGTAACGAAGCAGCATTTTTTATCCGCGGTTAGCGTTCCAAATTTCTTTTGCTTCCCGCGCTCTTTTGGTAATTTCTTTCCAGTCCTGCGCTTTGATTAGTTCTTTATTTGCAATCCAGCTTCCGCCAATTGCAAGGATACGATCAAACTTTGCGTAATCGGGAAGATTGTTTGGCGTAACGCCGCCCAGCGGGATGTATTTAATTCCCAAATGGTTGTAAGGAGCATTAATGCTTTTTAAGTAGCTTAAACCGCCCATGCCTTCTGCGGGAAAAAATTTAACAACGCGGCAGCCCAAAGAAATTGCCTGTTCTATATCGCTTGGGGTTGCAATGCCGGGCGCAAAGGGCAAACCTGCGGTTATAGCTTCCTTTACAATTACCGGGTTAATTCCCGGGGAAACGCCAAAACTTACGCCGCTTTGCGCTTTAACCGCCGCTGCCTGCCCAGGCTCTATTATTGTGCCAATGCCAATGTATAATTGCGGCACTTCTTTTGCAATAAGCGAGATTGATGGAATAGCTGCAGATGTCCGCAGGGCAAGTTCGATAACGGTAATTCCGCCTTCTAAAAGCGCTTTTGCTGTCGGCACTGCATTTTGCTCGGATTCCATTTCCAAAACCGCAATAATGCCTTCTTGCGCTATTTTTTCCTGTACTTCTTTTGTCATTGTAAGCATATTATTAATATATACGATTTGTGTTATTATTGTAACCATGTGGCGCGTACAATTTTATAAAAACAATTACGACGAAAGAGAGCATCAGGCGGTTGGAGAAGTGCTTAATTCCGGCTGGCTTACAATGAGTCAAAAAACTTTCGATTTCGAATCTAGTTTTTCCGCTTTTCTTGGAAATGGATCTAAGTGCCTTGCCGTTTCCAGCTGCACCAGCGCTTTACACATGGCGCTCCTTGCCCTTGGCATTAAACAGGGCGATGAAGTAATTACCCCCGCTCTGACATTTATTGCGGATCAAAATGTTGTAGAAATGTGCGGCGCAAAAAATGTGCTTGCGGATATTACATCTATGGAAGACTGGTCGGTTGACCCTTGCGATATTGAATCAAAAATTACCGAAAAAACCAAAGCTATAATGATTGTACACTATGCGGGTTATGCCTGCGATATGGACAGCATTACCGCTTTATGTAAAAAGCGCAATTTATT
Organism: Treponema sp.; assembly: GCA_031286205.1. GTDB lineage: Bacteria > Spirochaetota > Spirochaetia > Treponematales > Breznakiellaceae > WQXQ01. The sequence continues at coordinate 35,224 of JAITUR010000122.1, read as the reverse complement.
TTTAATAGAAGATTGTGCCCATACTCCCGGTGCAAGTTATAACAATAAACCGCTTGGTACTTTTGGCGATATATCTGCTTTTAGTTTTTTTGCCAATAAGAATATTGCCGCAGGCGAAGGCGGTATGATAGTAACGCAAAATGCAGAGTTGTACGAAAAATTAAAAAATCTGCGTTCGCACGGAATGTCTGTATTGTCGTTTGATCGTTACAATGGCAGGGCTGTCTCTTACGATGTAGGCGCACCCGGATTAAATTATCGCATTACCGAGATTGCTTCTGCTTTGTGTCTTGTTCAGCTTTCTAAACTGGAAGGTGCCAACAATAAACGCCAAAAACTTGTAGAACTTTATAACAAGCAGTTGTCCGGTGTTCCGCATATATCAATTCCGTATAAAGATTTTTCCAGAGGCAGCTCCAGTTATCATATAATGCCCATTCTGCTTGCGGAAAAAATTGACAGAGCGGCGTTAATCGAATCCATGAAGAACGACGGTGTTCAAACAAGCATACATTATCCTGCAATTAAAAGTTTTACGGCGTACAAGGACAAAGTATTAAGCACCCCCAAAGCAGAATATGTAAGCGCCCGCGAACTAACCCTGCCATTGTACCCCGGCATGACAGAAGAGGATGTTGATATTGTCTGCGATTCCTTAATTAAAGGAATTACCCGTTCTGCGGAATCTTAGGTATAGAGGCAAATCCTTTTTCCAGATCGGCATCGCTTGGTATTTGGTCGTTCATTGTTTTATTGTTGTACGAACTGTATGCTGTCATGTCAAAGTAACCCGTGCCGCTTAAACCAAAAAGGATAACTTTTTTCTCCCCTGTTTTTTTACATTCCAATGCTTCGTCTATTGCCGCTTTAATTGCGTGCGAAGATTCGGGGGCGGGTAGTATGCCTTCTACTTTCATAAAGCGGAGCGCGGCATCAAACACTTCGGTTTGAACGGCAGACTTGGCTTCTATTAAACCGTCTTGATACAATTTTGACAGAATAGCGTTCATTCCGTGGTAGCGCAGTCCTCCGGCATGATTCGAAGACGGCATAAATCCGTTTCCTAGAGTCATCATTTTAATAAGCGGGGTTGTTTGTCCGGTGTCGCCAAAATCGTAAGCGTATTTGCCCCGTGTAAACGACGGGCAGGAAGCAGGCTCTATGGCAATAAAGCGGGCATCCAATTTTCCGGCAAGTTTTTCGCCCATGAACGGAGAAATAAGCCCGCCAAGATTAGAACCGCCGCCTGCGCATCCGATTATAATATCGGGCTTAATATTAAAGTTATCTAGTGCTGCTTTTGCTTCCAGCCCTATTATCGACTGATGCAGAAGCACATGATTCAGGACACTGCCTAATACATAACGGCACTTGTCGGTTTTAACGGCAGTTTCGATTGCTTCGGTAATCGCGCAGCCAAGAGATCCGCCGGTGTTGGGGTCTGCTGCCAGAATTTTTCTTCCGGATTCTGTTGTGTCGGAAGGAGAAGGAATAAGATTTGCGCCATAAGCTTCCATTAACGCCTTGCGGTAAGGTTTTTGTTCCGAGCTTATTTTTACCATATATACAATTAATTCGATTCCGTAAAAAGCGCATGCCATTGACATTGCTGTTCCCCACTGACCAGCGCCTGTTTCTGTAGTAAGAGAAGTAAGCCCGTCTTTTTTTGCATAGTATGCCTGGGGCCCTGCCGAATTTAATTTGTGCGATCCGGAGGTATTTGTACCTTCGAATTTGTAATAAATTTCCGCCGGTGTCCCAAGTTCCTTTTCCAAATAATATGCACGGACAAGCGGAGACGGCCTATATGCGCGGTAGAAATCGTAAAGTTCGTCCGGGATGGGAATAAAGCGGGTAGTGTCATCCAATTCCTGTTCGATAACGCCCTTACAGAATACAGGCGCAAGGTCGTCGGCTGTTATTGGCTGCAGGGTTCCCGGATGCAGCAAGGGATCGGGTTTGTTTTTCATGTCCGCCCTTAAGTTGTACCAGGCTTTGGGAATCTCGTCTTCTGATAGATAAATTCTTGTAGGGATTTTTTTACTCATATTTTGCTCCTTAACCTTGAGTATGCTGGCGATGAGACTCGAACTCATACCCTATTGCTAGGAGGGGATTTTAAGTCCCCAGTGTCTGCCATTCCACCACGCCAGCTTGTATCAACTTAATTTTACTATATTCCGGCTTTTATATGCAATAGCCGGGTAATTTAACTATTCTTTCCTTTCTATCCGCGCGCCAAGCAAGGCAAGTCTGTCGGCAAGGTTTTCGTAGCCGCGCTCAATCTGGTACACATTGCGGATAATGCTTTTTCCGTCGGCGCACATAGCGGCAATAATCATAGCCATTCCGGCACGGACATCGGGGCTGATTAAATCGGAGCCCAGGAGTTTTGCGGGGCCGGAAACAACGGCGCGGTGCGGATCGCACAATACAATGCGTGCGCCCATTCCAATTAACTTGTCTACAAAAAACCTTCGGGATTCGTACATTTTTTCGTGAATTAAAACTGTCCCTTTAACCTGAGTTGCAACAACCAAAAGAATGCTTAAAAGATCGGGCGGAAAACCCGGCCAGGGCGCGTCATCTATTTTTGGAATCATTCCGCCAAGATCATGGTTTACTTCCATTTGCTGATTCTTTGGAACATGAATAACGGTTCCTTCGTGCGCCCAAACAATACCCAGCTTGCCAAAGGCAATTTTAGAAGGGCGCATATCCTGTACCCTTGCCCCTTCTATATGAAGCCCGCCTCCGGTAGCGGCAGCCAATCCTATAAAAGAGCCTGCTTCCATAAAATCGGGGCCTATCTCGAAATCGCAGCCATGCAGCTTATCTGCGCCGTCAATTTTTAAGATATTAGAGCCTATTCCTTCTATTTTAGCGCCCATATTTACAAGCATATTGCAAAGATCCTGCACATGGGGTTCGCTTGCGGCATTTGTTAACATTGTCCGCCCCTTTGCCAAAGAAGCCGCCATAATTGCATTTTCTGTCGCAGTTACCGATGCTTCGTCCAGGAAAATATCTGCGCCAATCAGTTGTTTTGTGGTAAAGGTAAAATCCTCGCCAATTTTTTCTTTTGATCCTAGCTCTATAAGCGCTAAAAAATGAGTGTCCAGCCGCCTTCTTCCAATAACATCGCCGCCCGGAGGAGGAAGAATTACCTTGCCCAGCCGCGCAAGCAATGGGCCTGCGAATAGTATTGATGCTCGGATTTTTTTTGCGTGTTCTCTTGGAATTTCCGGGGATTTAATATCTTTTAAATGAAGTTTATAGGCATTGGGCTCCAGCTTTTCTACTTCTCCGCCAAGGGCGGCAAAGGCGGCAAGCATTACCCGGACATCTTCTATATCCGGGATATTTCTAAGAATTACCGGCTCGTCGGTAAGAATTGCCGCCGCAATACAGGGCAAGGCAGCATTTTTGTTCCCGCTGACTTTTATTGTCCCATTCAACGGAACTCCGCCATTAATATGATATTCGCTCATATAATGAATGTAACGATTATTTACCAATTGTCAATATGCTTTGGATCCGCTATAATATCAATATGAAAAATATCAAATATATATTAATTTTAATGATTGGAGTCTTATTATTTATGAGCGCTGTAGAAGATGTAGATGCCCAGAATTTGGGCGACGGGCTTTTTGCGAGGATTACCACCAACAGGGGTGATATTATTGTGCGTTTAGAATACCAGCGCGCTCCCCTTACGGTTTGTAATTTTGTAGCTCTTGCCGAAGGCAATATGAGCAATACCAGGGGCAGGCGTTATTACGACGGGCTTGTTTTCCATCGTGTTATTTCCAGAGCCAATGGAGATTCACAGGATTTTATGATCCAGGGCGGCTGCCCGCAGGGAAACGGGCGCGGCGGACCCGGTTATAATTTTCCGGACGAAATCGATCCTAATCTAAAACATGACAAGCCGGGTGTTTTAAGTATGGCAAATGCCGGACCCGGTACAAACGGAAGCCAGTTTTTTATTACCATAGTGCCTACTCCCCATCTGGATGGACTGCATACAGTTTTTGGGCAGGTTGTACATGGGCAGAATATTGTTAATACAACCAGACAGGGCGACAAGATAGAAAGGGTTACAATAATCCGAAATGGGACAGCCGCAAATGCTTTTAGGGCAGATCAGGAAAATTTTGACAGACTAAGAAGAGATGCAGGTTCTGCAAACGAAAGAAGATTACAGTCCCAACGGCAGGCAGATCTTAGCAGAATTGCCAGAGATTATCCCAATACACGCCAGACATCTTCCGGTATTCGTTTTATAGTTCAAAAAACGGGATCGGGCGCTAAACCAGCACGAGGCAGAAATGTAAGCGTGCATTATACCGGCAAACTGTTGGACGGCACTGTATTTGACGATTCTACTCTTAGGGGAAAACCGCTGGAGTTTCAGGCAGGAGCAGGCAGGGTTATTGCAGGATGGGACGAGATTATTCTGGATATGCAGGTAGGCGAAAAGCGGCTTGTCATTATTCCCCCGGAGCTTGCTTACGGCGACCGTGCTGTTGGAGGCGTAATTCCTGCCAACAGCTTTTTGGTCTTCGAGATGGAATTAATAAGTATTCAGTAAAGGGTTAAACCCCAAAAAGTTTTATACCTTCTCCCGGAAACTTTTCTTTTACAGAACTAATTGCCCGCTTAACGGCATCGGCTTCTTCTTTTTCGCACCAAATAACAAGCGAGAAGTTTTCTTCCGGCCATATTGCGTCCCCCATTCTGGGGCCGGCATTGCCAACCCCAAAAACATTTGGTATTTTTGTGTAAAACTTTCCGGTATTTTCCCTTGCAAGGGCATCCATAATGTTTTCTTCTACAGAATTATTTGCAATTATTTCCAAGCGTATCATATTTTCTCCTTTCTTTTAGCGCGGGTTTCTCCTGCAGCAATACTTTCGCGCCGTGCTTTTGCTTTTGCGTCACGGGCATCCGATTTTTTATTCATTATTGAATATATTGTAGGCATTAGGAACAATGTCATTAATGTCCCAAACGAAAGTCCGCCAAGAACGGTTTTTCCGATTGGGGCTACAAGCTCGGAGCCTTCGCCGGGGAAGAATGCCATAGGCAAAAGTCCCAGAACAGTAGTTAAGGTTGTCATTAAAATTGGGCGAAGACGGTTTCCGGCAGCCTCGATACAGGCATCATCGACTGAATAACCGCGTTTACGAAGAAGGTTTGTGTAGTCCACAAGTATAATGCCGTTGTTTACAATTACACCAAGAAGAACTAAAAGACCCACAGCCGTAAGCACATTAAAAATTGTTCCTGTTATAAGGTATATCGCGACAATACCAATCATGGAAAGCGGAATTGTAAAAACTATAATAAACGGATCCCGGAAAGATTCGAAAAGGCTTGCCATAATACCAAGAACAAGAAAGACTGCTACAATACAAATTAATATAAAGCGTCCGAATATTTTTACCATCTGGGTATTATCGCCGCCGTATTCTATAATTACATCGTCTTCTATTGGGATTTCCGACCTTATTAAATCTTCCACTCGTTGCTGCAAGACATTTCTTTTTGTCCCCGGTAATGCGCCTGCTGTAACATGGATAACACGGCTTTGGTTTTCGCGCCTAATTGTAAGAGGACCTGTTCCTTGCTGATACGACACAAAGTTGGAAAGAGGAACTCTTCCCGCCATCTGACTGTTAATAAAAATATTATCCAAAGCAGGCAAAGTGTTTCTGTCGGCTTCTGCCAATATAAGCAAGACATCATAATCTTTGCCGCCGGATTTATATCTTGTAGCTGTAACACCGTCAACTGCCGCTTTAATTTCATTTCCAACCGTATAAGCATTAAGACCAAGCGCATACATTTTTTCGCGGTCTATTAATATTTCATACTGAGGAAGCCCGTCATTTAGACCGATCATGGGTTCTGTAACCATATCGGAAAGGTTTGCTTTAAGAACTTCTGATATTCGTTCTCCAATAACTTTACCTTTTGCAAGGTTATCTGTACGAATAATTATATCGACAGCATTGCCGCCGCCGAATCCCATCATTCCGCTGGAAAAGTTAAAACTTACACCGGGGAACTGATTAAAATACGGACGCAGCTTGTCTTTTATATCGTTGGCGCTTTCTTTTCTTTGCGAAAACGGCGGAAGGCTGATTCGCAGCGAACCGGAGTTACTGCCGCCGCCCAATCCCATAAATCCGCCGCCGCCTGCGTTAAGAACAATTCTTTCGTAATTCTGAACTTCTCTTTCTACAATTAACTGCATTTGCCTTAAAACAGCTTCTGTTTCCTGCAAGGGAGTCCCCATAGGCAGGGTTGCCGAAATACTTACATTGTCATCTTCCTGCTGCGGCATAAATTCCCAGCCAATAACCGGAATTAATAACATACTAATTACAAATAATACAAGTAAAACAACAATTACCCAAACCTTATTTTTTATTTTTATTTCTTTATAATTTTTTATTTTAGTCTGTTTGTCTTTTACAGGAATATTAAGGGTAATACCGCCCATAAGAAGTTTTTTTACAGCGTCCTTATATTTTAAATCCAGCCAGGCAAAAAACTTTTGGAATTTTTCGTCTAATTCCGCCGGCTTGCCTGTAAGCGGTTTTTGTTTTCTTGTTACAAGAGGAAGATAATGGCTTGCAAGTATTGGTACAAGAAACAACGCGGTAAGAAGGGATATTCCCAAAGAAATTACAACGGTAAACGCAAGACCTGCGAACATTTCTCCCGCTACTTCCAAAAGACCCTGGAACATTACAAGAGGGGCAAATACGCAGATAGTTGTTATTGTAGATGCCGTAATAGCGACAATCATTTCCGAGGTTCCCAAAACTGCGGCAGTTTTTAATTTTGCTCCTTTTTCCCTGTAGTGGTAAATATTTTCCAGAATAACTATGGAGTTATCTACAAGCATACCTATACCAAGCACAAGCCCCGCCATTGTCATAAGGTTTAGAGTAAGACCGGCAAAGTACATTGACAAAATGGTTACAATAATAGAAACCGGTATACTGATACCTATAATTAATGTCGGTTTAAATGAACGAAGGAATAAAAAAAGCACAAGTACTGCAAGCAATGCTCCGGAAACTGCCGCAGATGTTACCTGGCTAAGAGAATTTTCTACAATATCTGTGGAATTAAAAGTTTCTGATATTAAAATATCGGGCGGAAGCTCTGCCTTCATTCTTTCCAGTCTTACGCGCAGATCTTTTGCGGTTTGGACAGAGTTTTTTCCGCTTTGTTTTTGAACCATAAGCATAACAGATGCCTGATTATTTACCAAAACAATACTTGTTTCGTCCTTATACCCTTCGTAAACATCTGCAATATCCCGCAATAAAATTTGAACAGGCATTTGAACCCGTCCATTTACAAAACCGCCGCCTCTGTATGAAACAACAGTGCTTTTTATTTCTTCCAGCGATGTGTATTCGCCCATTGTTGTAAGAATGTATGACATACCTCCGTCAGTTATAGTACCTGCGGCTGTCTGCATATTCTGTATTGCAAGCATCTGCTGAATTTGCGTTATTGTAAGACCGTATGCTTCCAGGCGGTTTTGCGGAATTTCTACACGGATAATTTTTTCCCTGCCGCCGTTTATGGATGCTGTCGCAACGCCCGGAGTTTGTTCAATTCGCGGCACAATGGTATCTTCCGCAATTTCGCGCAATTCTTCCGGTGTTCGCCTGTCCGATGTTACTCTAAGCCCCATAATTGGCATCATAGCGGGATCAATTTTAAAGATGATTGGCGTTTGCGCGTTTGCAGGAAGATAATTTCTTATTCGTTCCAGAGAGTCGCGCAAAGAATTAGACGCATCCGATAAATCCGTTCCGTATGTAAATTCCATAATAACGATACTGGAACCCTTGTTGGATATAGAAGTTATATTTTCTAAACCCGATACACCCGATAATACCGCTTCCAATGGACGGGAAACTGTCCGTTCAACTTCTTCCGGACCTGCGCCTGAATAAGAAGTAAATACTACCAGCATGGGCATATTAATTTCAGGATAAAGATCGATAGGCAGATTTGCCAAAGCAAAAAAACCAAGTCCAATAAGAAGGGCAAAAACTACAAAAAATGTGGTTGGGCGGCCAACGACCGTTTTTACCATGCTCATTATCTTGCTCCTTGCCCGGCAGTGCCGGACAACGGGTTTACCTGCTCTATAATATTTACTCTTGATCCTTCGTCAAGCAAAGTTTGCCCGCGCAGTACAATTTCTTCGTTGGGAGCAAGTCCGGATAAAATTTCAGCTACACCGTCGATCATAATGCCGGGATTAACATTTCTTTTATTTACAACTGTAACCATAGTATCGTCGTCTTGTTTTTCGTGCGCAATTACATAAACATATTGTTCGCCAAATCTGTTTATAATGGCAGATGCGGGAATTTTTACAATATTGTCTTTTTGTTCCGTTATAATGCGGACTTTTGCAAACATACCGGCTTTTAGCTTGGAATCTGTGTCGTTGACATTAACACGAATCTCCATTGTGCGCGCCGCAAGGTCTACTGTCGGCGAAAGTTCGCTGATGCTGCCCTGGAAAATTTCGCCCGGCCAGGCATCAAGGGTTATCTCGCACGGCAAGTTTAGCGCCATCTTGGAAATAAAGCGTTCTGCGACATTAAGACGAACTTCCAGTCCGCCGCCGCCGGAGATTCTCGCAAGCGGAACTGCCTGGGAAATTGTCTGCCCTACTTGCGCAGGAATTGCAATTACGGTTCCGCTTATGGGAGCCCTTGCTATACTATGACGAAAATTCATGCCGGGGCGCGAAGGATCTACCGCCGCGATAGGATCGTTTCTGTTAACTCTTCTGCCAACTGCCGTATGGATTTCCGCGATTTTTCCGGCAGCATCCGAAAATACATCTACAGTAGAACCTGCATGAATATCTCCCGCAAAAGCCAGATGATCCTGTATCTGACCTTGTACTGCCAGAGTTGTATTTACCGCAAAAACCGGCACTTCCAAATCCGCGGCTCCGTCTTTATTTCTATTACAACTGACAAGTATAATAGCAATTAATATAAACATTACATAGAAAAACTTTTTCATTATTCTACACTCCTTTTTGATAAAGTTCCAAACGGAACTCCTATTGCATATTCAAGGTCGATAAGACCATTAAGATAATTAAACTGCTGTTCGAGCATTTGAACCCGCGCCTGGTGCAAAGACTGCTGCGCATTTTGAACCTGAAAATAATCCTGCAAACCCGCCTGATACGCCTGTTCTGTTAAACGATACGCCTGCTGTGCTAATTGTACGGTTTGTGCCTGTGCATTGGCGCTTACACGGGTTCTTTCCAGCGCAAGAACAATATTGTAAACTTCTATTTCTGTTCCGTTAATTAACTGCGCAAGACCAATATTTGCCGTTCGTATTTGATCATCAAGATTTTTAATTCCCTGAAAATTTTGACTAAACGGAATAAGGCTGTGCAGCTGCAATGCCAGTGTTATGGAAAGAGAACCCGGTCTTGGGCTTAACCAATCTTTTAACGGGTCTCCAAGATATGTAGGAGCGGTATTCCACCCTACACTTAAACTTGGAGTAAGAGCTAAAATTTGAGCCATGCGGGCACTGTTCATCATTTTAATATTCTGCTGTAATTCCCGAATTTCCGGTTTTCCCGAGCTTGCCCTGGAGATCATTTCTGTTAAATCAAATTGATCAAAAGCAACATCTCCTGAAATAGGATTAAATTCAAATTCTGTATCGTAATCCATTCCAAGAAACATGGCAAACTGCGCCATAGAAAGTTTAAGCCCATTTTCCGCCTGATCAATTATGGGACGCATATTTTCCCTTGCGACACGAGCCTGAAGCAAAACCAGTTCCGGCGCAAGACCCGCGTTATAATTTGCCTGCGCCATTTGCACCTGCCGTTCGACATTTGCAAAACTTACACGAAGAAGCGCTATATTTTCCTGCAATAAAAGCATATTATGGTAAGCTTTTCTTACATCTCGTTCCAACTGAATCTTTGCCTTTTCATAACTAATACGCCCTGTTTCGTAATCTATACGCAGTCGATTCATATTTTCGAACATGGCAGCATTAAGATTTAGCTGAATCTGAAAAGGAATAGATATACGCCATTGCGGAGCATCGACAGTATAGGGAAAAGGTACTCCGCCTATAACAGTTATTCCTGAAATCGTGCTGGGTTCATTATCCCTTGAGTATGCTCCTGCAACAGTTACACTGGGAATAAATTGATTCCAAGACAAGTCCGATGCTCTTTTTCTTGTTGACAAACCTATCCGCGAAGATTCCAGAGAAAGATTGTTTTTATACGCAAGTTCTACTGCTTCATCCGGGCTTAAACGAACAGGCCCCTGCGATGGAACTTCCTGAGCCGGCAAATTGATGCATAAAAACATCAACATAACATAAGCTGTTAAAATGCCTGTTATTTGTTTTTTATTCATTTCTTAAAGCCTCCAAGTCCTAATGTAATGAATTTATATAAATGACGGATACTGGGCGTGTATTCTGCCCCTTCTTTTTCCATCCTTGTTAACACATTAATTAATAGAAATAAAATCCAATGGGAAATTTGCTGTCTTTCTTCCTGGCTTACTTTCTGCATAGATTCGATATTTAGATCTTCAAAAAGCCTGAATATTTCCATATTTTTTTCCGGCTTGCCCAAGTCCAATTTTCGCGTACGAATCCAGTCCATGGCAATAAGTATTTCCGGGCGGGAACGCAGATAAACGGCAATAGAATATATTCCAAGATAAAGCTGCTGTTCGGTATCCTGCGACAGACTAATACTCTGGCGGGCAAAATCTATAATACTCTTAAATTCTTTTATAAACAAGCGGCGAAGCATATCTTTTTTATTTTTAAAATGTCCGTATAAACTGCTTTTGGAAAGCCCCATGCGTTTGGCTACCATTTCCATTGTCGCCTTCCACGGACCTGCTTCGGCTACTGCTTCGGCGACAGCCTTAAAAAGAGGTTCTACAGGATCATTTTTTATTTTGATTTCCAGTTTGTCCTTTAGGATAGCTTCCAATTTTTCGTAGTCGATAGAATCAATTTTATCCGGGGACAAGCCCAAACCTTTTTTTGATGTCTCGTATATTGCGGGACTTATTGCATCTACTTGCTCTGCGGTGGGCGTATTTTCCATAGAATTGCTGGTCTTATGAAAAACCGATAAATTAAAAATAAGGGTAGCAAGCACCAGATGCAGGGTGCATGGATAAGAATCGTATTTTTTTTCTATAACATGGCGTATTATTTCCATATCGACGCCGTGGGATTTTATGCGTTCGGATATTGTTTTGCCGTCGATTTTTTTTTCGTAAATATTTGTAAGGTTAAAGACAAGAGAATAAACATTTCTGCCAAAATAGCCGGAAAGCGCCTTTATTATGATATAAAGCCCTTCGTCCGGGTCTGCGGCTGCCATAGCCTGTTCAAAATCGATACGGATTGAATCCGCCAAATCCTTGCAAAAATACTCGGTCATGGCGCTTGTCAGGGCTTCTTTGCTTAAAAAGTGCCTATAAAGGGCAGGTTTGCTTACTTTTAGCTCCTTTGCAAGCGAAGAAAGAGAAGAGTTTTTGTAAAAATCGCGCCCCCATACCCGGAAAGCCGCCTGAATTATCTCTGTTTTAGTCATAGTTACCGACCGTTCGTTAACATAAATATAACATCTTGGAATAAAAAAGGCAACAGGGTTTTGGGGGATTTTTAACTGAAAATTATGCCTTATTTCCAGTCTTCAATTTTTAAATCTTTTACTCTTTTAAATTCGTCTGTATTATTTGTTACTAGTGTCATTTTTAACGCTTTTGCATGTGCCGCTATTAACATATCCATTTGTCCTATTAAACAATTTCTGTCTTTCAGGTCTTTTTTAATTTTACCATATTCCTTTGATGCATTTTCATCGAAATTTTTAATTTCAAATATTGATAAAAATTCCATTAACGCTATTCGGTTTTTAGTTTCATATTCCGGATTTGCATTCTCTATCCCAAATTCCAGTTCTGCAAGTGTAATACTGGAAATAAAAAGACCTTTTTTCCTGTTTATCATTAATTTTTTAATTATATTTGGGAACTTCTTTTTTATTATGTAAATGCAAATGTTAGTATCAAGTATATACATTAAAAGGCTTCCCTTTCTTGAGCAGATCCTTGTACCCTGCCATTTACCATAAAATCATCTGAAAAATTATTTAATCCGTGCATAAACACTTCCCACTCTTTATCTACAGGAAACAACATTACAGCCTCACCTATCCTTTTTATATATACATTTTCCCCTTTAAATTGATAGTCTTTTGGCAGCCTTACTGCCTGACTTCTTCCATTTACAAATAACTTAGCCGTTTGCATATTTTTCTCCTATAATTTAGTATATACCATGATATATACCCTGTCAAGACCTCGGAGCTTTAAATTCCAACCTCTATCCCACCTATGTTTTTTCGTGATTTTTATGTTAAAATCTTAAAGACAAGAGGAGAAAATACTATGACTATTAATAAAACCCAAAAAGACGGAAATATTATTTTTACCCTGGAAGGAAGAATGGATGTAAACTCGTCTCCCAAGTTTGAGCTTGAATTTATCCCGGTTTTTGACGAGGCAGACGATAATTGCTGCATTGTGCTGGATTTAGAAAAACTTACCTATATTTCTTCGTCAGGTTTACGCGTTTTATTGCTTGGTCACAAAAAAGCCTTGGCAAAAAATATTTTTATGAAGCTTATTAATGTAACCCATGGAGTAAAAGAAATTCTTAAAATAACCGGGTTTGCAGATGTTTTTAATATTGAGTAAATGAAAATAACAAGCATTAAACTTAAATTATTTTTTATTATTCTTGGAGTGTCCTTAGTGTCGCTGGTTGTGTTATGCGCTGTATCTTTTTGGAGTTTGCTTAGTATTAGGGAGCAAGTGCAAAAGTCCAGTGCAGACCTTGGAGAATTTGCCGCAGCAACCAGCAGCCGTTTTTTGCAAAGAGAAGTATTAAACAGATTAATGGCACAGGCGCGGGATCAATCTTTAATTATTAACGAACGCCTTTTAGATATTGCCAAGGATACTCTTCTTTTATCCAACTTTGTTAAAGAAATTTATATACATTCTTCCGAACTTCCTGCCATACCCATACCATACAGCAGATCGGAAAACAGGGGAACACTGACAATGCAGCTAAGAAGCGCAAATGGCAGAGCAGATTATATGCGTCTTAGAAGCGAAGCTAATTTACTGGGAAATATAAAATCATTGTTCGAAAGTAATAAACACAGTATGCAGTACATGACCATTTCAGTTTTTCTTGGAACAGAATCCGGTTTATTTATTTCTTATGATCCTTTTTCAGATGATACCAGCCAGGTTTTTGATCCTCGTGTGCGTCCGTGGTATATTGGCGCAAAATCTGCCCAAAATATTTATTGGACTGCCCCGTATATTGGAGCAGTCAGCGGCGAACTTTTTATAACTTGTTCAATGCCTTTTTATAATGCAAACAATGTATTTATGGGAGTTGCCGGAATTGATGTTATTTTATCTGACCTTTACAGCGAAATTACAAACATTGTAAATAACGATCTTGGCGTAAGCGGATTTGCTTTTATTATAGATTCTGAAAGAACTCTTGTTTCTTCCAGCAATATTAATTATTCCGATGCCGTATTTAACGAAATAAAAAAAGAAGTAGCGCTTGGAGCATCGGGGTTTAGGCGAATTATTGTAGAAGAAGATGAAATGTTAATTGCATATTCGCCGATTCAGACAACAGGCTGGAGCCTGGCAACTGTGCGGCCTGTTTCGCAGATAATGAATATGGTTACGGAAAACTATGCGGTAATTGACAATATGACTTTGCGAACAAGAGATTTTATTAATTCTATAATTATGTTTACATCCATAATTTTTATTTTAGTGTCTATTGCTGTGGCGGCTGCTATTGCGATTTTTTCCAGTAAACTATCCGCTAAAATTGCCCTTCCTATAGATTCATTGGAAGCAGAATTAAATGTAGCTGCAAGTATTCAGTCAAATATGCTGCCCAGCTCTTTCCCGGCTTTTCCATACAAAACAGAGTTTGATATTTACGCAAGTATGCTACCTGCAAGAATAGTAGGCGGCGATTTTTACGATTTTTTTATGATTGATTCAAACACGCTTGCCCTGGTAATGGCTGATGTTTCCGGCAAGGGAATTCCTTCCGCATTGTTTATGGTTGTTGCAAAAACATTAATAAAATACAATGCGCAATCCGGCAAAAGCCCACAGGATGTTTTTATTAATGTTAATAATTTGTTATGCGAAAATAACGATGCCTGTATGTTTGTTACGGCGTTTATGGGTTTTCTGAATATACCGACAGGAAAATTTACATATGTAAGCGCAGGGCATAATCCTCCGCTTATTAAAAGAGCAAACGGAGAGTTTGAATGGCTTCCCGTTAGACCCGAACTTATCCTTGCAGGCATGGAAGATACGCAATATAAACAGGATGAAATAACATTAAATAAAAACGATATTTTGTTTTTATATACAGACGGCGTTACAGAAGCGTTTAATAATAAGGGGGAGCTTTTTACAGATGCCAGGCTGTTAAAAACGGTTAATAAATGCGCCAATGCAGATTTAAAAGATTTCCTGCATGATATAAAAAAAGATATAGATGCTTTTGCAAACGGCGCTGAACAGGCAGATGATATTACAATGTTAGCATTGGATTATAAAGGTTATATATCTTTTATAGCAAAAGAAATAACAGTAGAAGCTAAAATAGAAAATTTGGATTCTGTTATGGATTTTATCGGCGTAGAAATGGAAAAAAAGAATATTAATATGGAATTGCAAAATAATATCAAAGTAGCGGTAGAAGAGGTATTTGTTAACATTTCCAGTTATGCATATACCCCTCTTACAGGAAATGTTACTGTAAAAATGGACATGGGCAGCGAAATTATTATTCAATTTAAGGACAGCGGTACCCGGTTTAATCCCCTGGAAATGGACGATCCTAACATTATAACTCCAATAGAAGAGCGCGATATTGGCGGTTTAGGCATCTTTATGATAAAAAAACTTATGGATACAGTTGATTATCTTTATGAAAATGGTAATAATATACTAACGATTAAAAAGAGGATATAGAATGATTAATGACAATTTAACTATAACCGAAGAAAAAACCGGAGAGAAAAGCATAAGGCTTATAGCAAAAGGTCAAATTACCGCTGATACTGCAGGAAAACTAAAAAAGAAGCTGGAAGATGCTGTAAGCAATAAAAAAAACTATATCGTTATAAATATGAGCAGAGTTACATTTTTAAGCTCCGGAGGCATTCGGATAATTCTTTCTTTTAGCAAAATTCTAAAAAGTAATGGCGGCGAGTTTTATATTCAAAGTCCTTCTGTTAATGTCAGGAATGTTATTGGCATGATCGCATTAAACGAAATGCTGTACAAGTAATTACAGGATTTTTTTTCTTGTCGCTATTCTAATTGCATCCGCTAAATTTTCCGCACCCAGTTTCATGTACACCCTGTTAATTATCATTTTAATTGTGTTAATAGAAAGCCCCCTGTTTGCGGCAATTTCTGTACGAGAAAGCCCATGAGAGAGGTCTGCGATAACTTCCGCTTCCCGCGGCGATATGGAAATATCGGAAATACTGTGTTCCTGTTTATAATGTGTAATTATATGAGCCTGTCGTTTTGCGTAAGATGCGGATTTCCGATTAACCGTTTCCAGCCATGCTTTGGGAATACCGCAGTTTTTTTTAAGCGCAAAAGAACTTAATGTCCTCATATCTTTGCCTAATTCTATAAATGGCATTAAAAGTTCGTTGGGGTGCGCTTCGCTATAAGCATCTTTAAGTGATACAAGCGCTTTTTGAGTATTTTTCATTTTATAATGCACGCACGCTTCCATAGCAAACATTTCTATACGCCCATACAGGTACGATTCTCTTTGCTTTAATTCCTGTATATATGATAATAACGAAGGATAATTTCTTGTCGCCAGACAGTACCATGCCTTCATCTGGTTTGCAAAGTTTTCTATAAATGCGGCGTGTCCGTACGGAGAAAATCCTTCCTTAAGCCAGGCGGGTACTTTATCCGGCATACCCAAAAGACAATAGTACCAGCACATTGTAATATCGTAATTTATATGCCGTTTTAAATAAACGGTTTCTTCCAGATGAGACTTTATCTCTCTTAAAACCGTCTGTAGTTTTTCGTAATTTCCCTGCACAAAACTTAGGCGCATCATATAAAAAAGACCGCGGTGCATAATTTCGTATTGCTTACATTCACGAGCCTGTTCTAGCCCCATAATAATATCTGTTTCAGCTTCGCTTAAATTACCCCGGTAAAAATTTAATTCTCCCATTGCAATTTCTGAATCGCCCGGTTTAAATCCTTTTAAATGTTTTTTTACGGCATCTGTCGAGCGTTTAAGCGCATCTATAAATTCCTGCGGCGCGCCTTTTCGCGAAGTTCCTGTTCCGTTAATCCATGGACCCGGCCCATGATTATAAATTCTTATCATATCAAGCGGCTGCTTGATATGTTTGCAGTATTTAATAAAGTATTTATCGAAGTCATAAATATCATCTTTTATGCTCATTAAAATACGAAGGTATCCCCAGCTATTGTAAATTGTGCTTAACGCCTGATTCTTAAAAGGGTTTCCTTTTGGCAGTTTCAGAAAAAGTTTTTCGTAGCGTTCCGCAAGTTTAAGCGCGTCTTCCCAAAGACCCTGACCCATATATGTCGATAAATGCATGGAAGCAAAATTATTTATGGATACAGCCGTTTCTTTTGGCGCTCTGTCCAGAATATCCGCCGCGAATTTTACAATATTGCGGGGTATTTGCGGCGGCAGCGCATATAAAATAGAGGCAATGGATTTATAGTCGCCAATTTTTTCGTAATAAGAAAGCGCATCCATCTTAAAACCGTTTTTATTGCACCATTCACCTGTAACGGAATATGTTTCTTTTTTTTGTTTTTCGGAAAGCAATTTTTGTTTATCTTTTAAGAAATCCAAAAACAAAGGGTGAATAAGATACGCGTTAATATATTGATCCTGTCGTATATAAGCAGTTTGTTTTTCCAGCTCTTTAATTAAATTTTTTTCTTTACCTGCCAAAAGTGAAATTAATTCTGTAGAAAGATGTTCTATTAAGGAAAGCCGTATTAAAAAAGTCTGCAAAGAAGGAGAAATTTCGTTCCAAATTTCAGTTTCCATCAGCTTAAAAATGTTAAACTTCATTGCATTTCTTAAGTAGCCGTTATAACCGGGCGCTTTTTTATACGAATGAGCAATAAGATTAATCGCAAAAACCCAGCCTTCTGTATCCTGGATTATTTCGTTAATAATACTCTGATCCGGATAAAGATCAAGCTGGTTAAAATATTGAGCAAGTTCATTTTCTGTAAAACGAAGATCGTTTTCCGTTATGTTATATATGTATCCCTTGGAAATCATGTTTGCAATATTTAATTGGGGGCTGGAGCGGGAAATAATTAATATCGAAGTTCCCGGCGGCATTCTGTGAATAACACATTCTTCCAAAAAACGAATAACAGACGGCTCTTGAATATAATGAAAATCGTCAAAAATTAAAAGACGCCGTTTTTTATCGACAAGAGTATTAACAAGCTCCATATATTGTTTTACTTTTTCGGGAGTATCGGGGAATCCAAGTTTAACACAGGCATCGACAAGGGCTTTGTTTATGGGAGCCATGGTATTGGCGCAGTTTTCCCAAAAACGCGACCCAATATTATCTTTTTCAGATAGCTGTATCCAAATATTAAGAGCTTTGTATTCTTTTATAAAGTCTAAAACTGCGCTTGTTTTACCGTAACCCGCTCCTGCACACACAATAATTAAAGGATATTTTATGGCTTCCATAAAAAGTTGATTCAAGCGTGGTCTATTAAAATGAATTACAGGGTTCGAATTATCCATAACATTGTATTTAAATATAAAATAACGCGGCAATAAAGTCAAGGCATTACGGGCATTTTCTGTACAATTGACATCATGCTTGTATTCCGGCTATAATAAGGACATGAAGAATGTTTTATTTTATATTTTTATAATATTTTTTCTTGTATTTTATTCCGGTTGTTTAAGAGAAACCGATGGTCTTACTCTGAAAAAGGGTGTTTTAATGGTAGGTATAGAAATTGGATACCCTCCTATGGAGTATTACGACGATAATGGAAATCCTGCAGGTTTCGATATAAGTCTGGCAAATGCAATCGGAGAAAAACTGGATTTAAAAATTGAATTTATAGATACCGCATGGGACGGTATTTTTGCAGGAGTCGATGCAAAAAGATACGATTGTATAATTTCGTCTGTTACAATTACACCGGAAAGAATAATAAACTATAATGTAAGCAAGCCATATATTCAAAATACACTTGCAATTGTTCTTCCCAGAAATTCCAGGCGGCGTGTAAGCTCACCTTCCGATCTTGGGGGTCTTGGTGTTGCTTTTCAGGAAGCCACAACTTCCGAGTATATTATGGCGGATCTTGCAAAGGAGGGATTGCGTTTTACCCCATACGCCTATGACAAGGTAATGTACTGTTTCGACGAGCTTAGGCTTGGCAGAGTAGATGCAATTATGACAGATATTGTAGTTGCTTACGAATATCTTGCCCGTTCCGATTTTTATGAAATTGTCTGGCAGGGCGGCAAAGAAGAATTCGGCATTATTATTAAAAAAGACAATAACAATCTTTTTAATGCTGTTAACAATGCAATAAGCGAACTTTTAGAAGATGGAACCATGTTAAAATTTTCCGAAGAACATTTTAACGGTATGGATTTAGTATCGGCGTTAAAGAGATAATACAATAAAACAGATGGAAACAATAAAGACAATAATTATTTCATGGATGCCTCAGCTTCTAAGGGGGGCGCAGATTACGGTACTGCTTACTGTATTGGCAGTAAGCGCCGGTCTTGTGTTAAGCCTGTTCCTTGCATTGGGTAAAATGTCCAAAAATGCTTTTATAAGCAAATTATGCAGTGCGTATATTTTCTTTTTCCGCGGAACTCCGTTATTAATGCAAATATTTTTTGTTTACTATGCATTGCCAACGATTATTCCCGCGCTTACAATTAACAATCGTTTTATTGCAGCTTTTATTGCTTTTTCGCTTAATGCCGCCGCCTATCTTGCAGAAATTATCAGGGCGGCGCTTCAAAGTATAGACAAGGGACAGTTCGAGGCATCCCGCGCTCTGGGGCTTACTTATATGCAGGCTTTGCGCCTTGTTATAATTCCTCAGTCAATCAGGAGGCTTATTCCGCCCGTTGGAAATGAATTTATAATGATGTTAAAAGATACATCGCTTGTATCAATAATTGCGCTGGTTGACATAACAAGGGCAACAAGAAGAATACAAGATTCTACCGGCTCTACTCTTGTTTTTATTCCTGCAATGATTCTTTATTTAATCATCACAGCCATCTTTAGCTTTATTTTCCGCAAACTGGAAAAAAAATATTCGGTTTACGAATAAAAGAGTCTTTATGTCAATGATTAAAGCCGTAAAAGTAAGCAAAACTTTTAAAAAGACAATCGAAGTATTAAAAGATATATCTTTTACCGTAAAAAGAAACGAAGTTGTTTGTATTATCGGCCCTTCCGGTGCAGGAAAATCCACTTTCTTGCGGACTCTGAATCATCTGGAAACAATAGATGAAGGTCAAATTTACATAGAAGATAAACTTGTGTTTGACTGCCATAACGGAATAAATCGCGTTAAAATGAGCAATAGCGAGAAAAATAAAACCCTGTTGGAAGTTGGAATGGTGTTTCAGAGGTTTAATCTTTTTCCGCACAAAACAGCTTTGGAAAATGTAATGCTTGCTCCTCTTCATGTACGAAAACTTCCCTTGGAAGAAGCGCACAAAAAATCATTAAATATTATGGAAAGAGTAGGATTGGGAGATAAGGTAAATGTTTATCCTTCGCAGTTATCCGGCGGCCAGCAGCAAAGGGTGGCTATTGCCCGCGCTCTTGCAATGGAACCGCGTATTATGCTTTTCGACGAGCCGACTTCCTCGCTTGACCCGGAACTTGTAGGAGAAGTACTTGCCGTTATGAAGCAGCTGGCAAGCGGAGGCATGACTATGGTGGTTGTGACTCACGAGATGGGTTTTGCGCGCGAAGTTGCCGACAGGGTGGCTTTTATGTACGAAGGAAGAATACTGGAAGAGGGAAGACCGCAGGAAATATTTTCTTATCCGCGGTACGAACGAACAAGACAATTTTTACAAAGTATATTGTAACAGGCAGCGAGGAAAGATATGCAAGGGTTCGAAGACATTAATGTTAATTCTTATTTTATAAATAAACTAAACGAAAGGTATATAAAAAATCCTACGGGTATTCAACAACTTGTTATTCCAAAATTAATGGAAGGCAAGAGTATTTTATTCCGTTCGGCTACGGGAACCGGAAAAACTTTTGCGTATCTTTTGCCTGTATTACAATTAATAGAAGAAAAAAAGCAGGGGCCGGCAATATTAATTGCCGCGCCTACTCTTGAATTATGTTCCCAAATAAAAAACGAAGTGGAATTTTTATTGCCGGATATAAAACCAATGTTATTGATTGGCTCTGCAAGTATAGACAAACAGATAGAAACATTAAAAAGGCAAAAGCCTTTAATTGTTATTGGGAATCCCGGCCGCCTGTTTGCTCTTGCAAAAATGGGCAAGTTAAAACTAAACTTGTTAAGTTTTTTAATTTTAGACGAAGCGGATCGTTTAACAGTGCAGGAATGCCTGGAAGATACCACAGGGTTATTATCGATTATTAAAAGAGAAACAGGCCGCCGTAATCCGGAAGCTCCCCGTTTACAGGTAATTGGATGTTCCGCTACTGTCGGGAAAAAAACTTACGAACAATTAGGCGTTCTTTTTAAGGATGCCGAACTTGCAGAAAGCGAGGATCACGAAATATTGCGCGATCAAATTAAGCATTGGGCTATTTTCAGCGAAAAACGAAAAAAAACACAAACCCTGCGATCTCTTTTGGCGGCAATAAATAATCAAACAGGCAAGAGTAAAAAATCAAAAATAAAAATCCTTGTTTTTACGGGAAAAAACGACGATGCCGCTCTTATTTATTCGCGTCTTGTACATCATAAAATTGCCGCTGCGGCTCTAATTGGCAAAGTAAATAAAAAACCGGTAACTGCCGAAGATCGCAAGGCGGCGCTGGATTCTTTCCGTAACGGCAGCGTGCAGGTTCTTGTTGCGACAGATCTTGCTGCCCGCGGTTTGGATATCCGCGGCGTAACGCATGTAGTAGCACTCGATGTCCCTGCCGACGGAGAATTTTACATACACCGCGCCGGCCGCACAGGAAGAGCGGGAAAGAGCGGCATAATGATAACTATCGGCGATGAAACTCAAATGCGCCTGCTTGCGTCATTGGAAAAAAAGCTGAAAATAAAAATTACCCCAAAAGAACTCTACGGCGGACGGATTAGCGAAATTGATTTTCAGGAAGAACACTAAGGCTCTAGATATTTAATTACTTCTCCCTTTGCATGAATGTTCATGTAACTACCATCAAAATAATTACCAAATAGCCATGGTATAATTAAAAAAATATTCTTATATGAACCTTCTTTTTTTATAACTATATTTACAATTTCTACATCTCTTCCGTATTCTTTTTGGGCAATCTTATATAATTCAAAATGAGACCTTGCCAGCAATGTTTTGTCGCTAGCATAGCTAAGAGAATATTCGTATTTAGTTTCTAGAAAACCCAGTTTTTGGATTGTTTCTGCGCCAGTATTGACTTTTTCCCCGTAAACAAATGGACTGCTCGAAGCGCAAGACGAAAACAGCAAAATTAATAAAATCTGTATGATTACAAAAGGTTTTAAAATAATAATTATTCTCATTTTAACCTCTCTATAATGAATATAATATATCAAAAAGGGCGGTTTTGTCAACTTCAGGCGAGAATACCGTAAAACGCCCGATTTTGGGCAAACAGACAGCAATCCTTGACTTTTTTTTCAGTCTATGGTAGTATATTTTACTACCTAAAAACACTATATAAAGGAGATATTCATGAAAAAGAAAATTTTATTTGTTCTTATAATTACCGCAATTATTGCTGTTCCGGTTATGGCTCAGGACGAAGGCAGCTTTCTGGTAAGCGTTACCAGGGACGGTTCCGGCGTTATTGTTACAGGATACGGCGGTAGCGCAAGAGATGTCAGGGTTCCTGCAAATATTCAAGGGCTGCCCGTAAAAGAAATTGGGACAAGAGCATTTCGCACAAGCAGAATTACCAGTATCGTAATTCCTAACGGAGTTACAGTAATTGGAGATGCCGCGTTTCAGAATTCGGAATCTTTGCATAGCGTTACTCTTCCCAGCAGTCTTAAAACAATAGGCAGAGATGCCTTCCAGGGCTGCGGCGCATTAACCGCAATTACCCTTCCAAACAGCATTACAGAAATCGGAGTAACCGCATTTGCCAATACCGGCCTAAGATCTATAACATGGCCTACCGGCGCTTCCGTTATAAGCGATTATACTTTTAGGGAATGTTCGGCTTTGGAAACTGTAGCTCTCCCCGAAGGTGTAATTACAATTGGACAAGGCGCGTTTTATAGATGCGCCGCCATTGTTACTGTTAATATACCGGCGACAGTCAGAAATATAGGCAATTTATCTTTTAATGGATGTACCGCAATTCCGCTTGGTACAAGAGTAAGTATTCAAAGAGCGGGTTACAGAGGAAATTTTTAGGATAACTTCCTAATATCAATTTTGTCTATTCTGTTTCCGTCCATTTCTACAACCTTAAACCGGTAACCTTGATACTCGAAGCTGTCCCCAACGCGGGGCAGCTCGCCGGCAAGGTATAAAATAAAACCCGCAAGAGTATGATATTCGCCGGCGGAAACAGTTTCGTCGTCGCCAAGACCGGTAAGAGAAAGCGCCTTTGCCGCATCGTCAATATTCAGGCTTCCTTCTGCAAGGAAACTTCCGTCTTCCCTGCGAATAAACGGCTCTTCTTTTTGAGCGGGAGTAGACAGTTCTCCGACAATTTCTTCGACCAATGCCCTAATGGAAATAACCCCGGCAAGTCCGCCGTATTCATCCATTACAAATAAAAAATTTGCCTGACCCTGTTTAAAAGATTCAAATGCTTTAAGGGCGGACATTGTTTCTGGCACAAATTCAGCTTTATTCATTATTGCGCGTAACCCCTTTGGATTGGCATCAAAATAATCCAAAATAATATCTTCCAGGTAAACTGCTCCAATAATTTCGTCGGGGCTTCCGTCTACAACGGGGTAACATCTTTGCGCGCGGTATTCCAGGGCTTTTGCCTTGTTTTCGTCGTAGGAATCGTTAACATCCAGCCATTGAATCTCTGAACGATGCGTCATAAAAGCGCTGACATGGCGGTCGCCAAGATAAAAAACTCCTTCCACCATTGTTCGTTCATTGCTTTCTACAATGCCGGATTTTTCTCCGTCTATAAGGGTTTGGCGTAATTCGTCTTCCGTTATTTTTTTTTCTTTGGAAAAAATCTTTTTTATAAAGTCCATTTTAAACATCTATCTCCGCACGGGTAAGCGGCCTTACAATATTTAATCCATCCTGAGTAGTCTGCATTGTAATAATTCTTCCGTCAGGCGATGTTTCTCCAAAAATCTGAACAATCGGGAATCTGGGGTTTTCCGGATTTACATCTATAACCTGCCCTTTTTTATTGTTGGATAATAATACATATAAACCAATCGGATAAATAGAAAGAGATAGTACAAGCGCTTTTACAACGGTATCGTCATATTGTTTGCCTTCGTTTTTTAATAATTCCAGCATGCCGGTATAGCCGTCTTTTTCTTCTTTATGAGGTCTTTTGGAGCTAAGCGCTTCGTAAGAACAGGCTACGGCAATTATTTTAGAATACAAGCTGATTTTTTCGCTGGATAAACGGCGCGGATATCCTCCGCCATTTTCTCTTTCGTGGTGTTCAAGCGCGGCAAGACATATCGGCAAAGGAAAGTCCAAAGACTTTAACATACTGTAGCCAAGAACAGGATGGGTAACAATGGCTTTTTTTTCGGAGTCGTTTAGCGGCCTGTCGTTCATAAAAATTGCGGTAGGAAGTTTTAACATTCCAACTTCGTGTATAAGGGCGGCAATTGCCAATTCCAAAAGGCGGTGGTTGGGAAGTTTTAAGTATGTTCCAATTATTATGGAAATTATGGTCGAACGGACAGAATGACTTGCAAGATAGGTTTTGCTCGGAGCGGGCTCGACATTCTTTAATACCCTCATTAAAAAACGGCGATCTTCTTTTACATACTCTACCATATCTTTAATTCTATCGGTTATATCTTTGTAGTCTAAATCTCCCGACACAGCGGCTTTTGTAAACATAATTTCGGTATATGCCAGAAGGCCTTTGTAAAATTCTGTGGCTTTTTCCATTTTTTCAGAGTCTGATTGCTGGGTAAGAGACGCCCCTCCGTCATCTGCCGCCGCAGAAGCATCGGAAGCACTGCTTTGGTCGCCTTCGGAATAAACGGTACTAAAGCTCCATTTTTCCAGGATTTCGGACATTTCCGGGGTAAACGGCATTTCCGGGGCAGTTAAAATAAACGCCTTGTCAAGGAGAACTGCTTTTGTAAAAAAGCTGTTAGGCGGTATTCCCTTTACCAAATAATCCTTCATATTGACCTTATACTTCCTTTCTTCTACTATATACTATAATTATAGGAGATCTTTACATTGAAATTCAAATACCTTATAATAGCTTTTATCGCAATAATAAGCGTTGTTATTTTGGCTACGGCTTTAATGCCTGCAATAATGTCAGGTACCGAATTTGCGGCAAGTTTCCAATATATCACATTGCCGCTATTAATCATTATGGGGCTTCTCCTTGTTTTCATTACTGTTTTCTTCCTATTAAATTATCGGCTGCTTTCGCTTTTAGAGCGAGAAGATTGGCCTGCTTTATCCTATTATTTGGAGCAAATTATCTATGTAAAAAACAGGTATAATGCCCGCAATGTAAAGCTTTTAGCCAGTTCTTACCTGGTTATTACCGATTATGCCTCGGTAAATAAGCTGGAAAGCAAGGCAATGCTTGCTAAACCTTCGGTTGTAGAGAAAAATGCCCTTGTTTTCGGGGCAGCAAGGGTTTTGGGCGGCGACAACAAGGGGGCGGCAGCCTTTTTTCATACATATATGAACAAAGGAAACAGGTACGAAAGACAATGGATGCACTGGTTTTACGGCTTTTGCCAATTATTGGGCGGCGAGTTTAATTCCTCGGAAAAGGAATTCATGTCGATAGCTGCCGCTTCCAGCGATGCTATTCTTACCGGATTAAGCTCGTACTTCCTGCAAGGGTCTTTGGCAAAGTACTCCCTAAAACAGGAAGAGTGCTGCTCCATAGCCGATATTGGCCGCCGCAGGGTAAACGCCGCATTAAAAAATATCAATGATTGGACAAAAGAAGCTGACCGGCTGGGAACAGATATGCATGTAGCCATTGTCAGAAAATATATAGATGAAGCAGGTTTATGGCTGTATCAAAAACCGGATACTCCGGAGACAGTAAACATAAAAGAAGAAACAGAACAGGAAAATTTATGAATATAATAAAATCAAAAAAACTTGATAATGTATGCTACGACATCCGCGGGCCGGTTCTTAAAGAAGCCAAAAGAATCGAAGAAGAAGGCTTTAGGGTTATTAAGCTAAATACCGGAAACCCTGCCGCTTTTGGCTTTAACGCGCCGGACGAAATTCTCCGCGATATTGTTGTAAATTTGCACAGCGCGCAAGCCTATGGCGATGGCCGCGGGCTTTTTGCCGCCAGAAAAGCAGTAATGCAGGACTTTCAGATTAAGGGAGTAATGGATGTCCGTATCGATGATATTTTTATTGGGAATGGCGTAAGCGAACTTATAATGATGACCATGCAGGCGCTTCTTAATCCCGGGGACGAAATATTAATTCCCATGCCGGATTATCCTCTTTGGACTGCCGCGGTTACTCTTTCTTCCGGCAAGGCGGTTCACTATATTTGCGATGAATCCGCAGACTGGAACCCCGATTTGGACGATATTCGCTCTAAAATTACACCTAACACCAAGGCGATTGTGGTAATAAACCCGAATAACCCGACAGGAGCCGTTTACGACCGTTCCGTACTGGAAGGAATTGTACAAATAGCAAGAGAAAATAAATTGATTATCTATGCCGATGAAATCTACGGTCGTATTACTTATGACGATGCTGTCTTTATTCCCATATCCACTATTGCGGCGGATGTTTTAACAATTACCTTTGACGGTCTTAGCAAGGCATACCGTGCCGCCGGTTTCCGCGCGGGCTGGATGGTTCTTTCCGGCAATAAAAAAATAGCCGCCGATTATGTAGACGGGCTTGATATGCTTGCGAATATGCGTCTATGCCCCAATATGATTTCTCAGTATGGGATTCAAACTGCTCTTGGCGGCTACCAAAGCATTAAAGACCTGCTTTTGCCGGGCGGCCGCCTGCTTGAACAAAGAGATATTGCATACAATATGACAAAGGAAATTCCCGGAATCTCTGTAGTAAAACCCAAAGGCGCATTGTACTGTTTCCCAAAAATCGATACAAAGCGATTCAATATTACCTCTGACGAAAAGTTTATGCTGGATCTTTTACGGGAAAAACGCCTGCTTATGGTTCACGGGACAGGTTTTAATTGCAAAGAACCGGATCACTTCCGCATTATTTTCCTGCCGGATAAAGATACCTTAAAAGATGCAATGACACGCCTGGGCAGCTTTCTGGAAGGATATAGGCAAGAGTAAAAAATATGAAAAAGTTTATCGGCTTGTTATTTTTGCTGAGTTTTACAGCAATTAATTGTTTTTCTCAGTCGCAGAATGTAAGCATTACCATAGAGGTTACTAATTTAACGGTTAATGGCGGTAAAGTGTATCTGGTTTTATTTTCCAATGCCGATAGTTTTAGAAGGGAACAGCCGGATTTTGCTTTTGAATTAAACGATAACAGCGCTGTAGCGGTTCAGACAGTTTCTGTTCCGCCCGGCGACTATGTAATATCGGCATTTCAGGATGCCAATAATAACCAAAAATTAGATTACGGACTCTTTGGTATTCCAAAAGAATTGGTTGGGATTTCAAATTATAATGGCCAGGGTTTTCCATCTAAAAATTTTGACAGGCAAAAAATTCCGCTTAACAGTACAACAGGACGGGTTTCCATACGATTATATAGATTTTAGATCCGTGTAAATCGTTTATTGTGTTCTGGCGGTTTGCCTAACCTGACTTTGCCCGAAGCCGTCTATCGATTTTACAAGGGAAAGCCAGTACTCCGCTTCTTTCTGGGAAGTGTAAGGTCCAAGGCGGACACGATACCAAACTTTGCCGTTTATTTCGCGGTTTTCTATAATAGAAACCAAACCTTTTTTTTCCAAAACATCTTTTGCGTCTTCTGCCCTGACTCTTGCTTCGAATGCGCCGGTCTGAATCCAGAAATCGTTTATTGTTCTGGGTGTTGCAGGTCTGTTAGACGAACTTGCCGCAGCAGTTGTTCCGGAGGTTGTTTGTCTGGGTGTTGCCGGCTGCCTTGCCGCAGGCGGAGTTGCGGGTGTCGTCTGTTTTGGCGCCGCTGGTGCAATATTAACAATTTGCGGATTATCCGGAACGGCGGCTGTAGTGGGACTTGGAATACGAATAGTTAAGCTGTCTCCATCCGAAGTATCAATATCAAAAGGTTCTTCTTCTATAACAGCAGATTCTGTAGTAAGAGGTTCGATAAAGGGGTCAATCACAGGGGGAGCTGCGGGCGGAATAATAGCCGGCGTTTGAGTATTAGACCACGAAACAGCCGTTTCCTGCGGTACTGTTTTTTGGGTAATTAAAAATATTGCTATGGTGATGGTTACAAGTAAAAACACCCCAACTGAAACGGCAACTAAAAGTAATTTTTTCTGTTCTTTTTCCATTATTTGATCCCTTCTAAAAATGCATCAATTTGATGCTTAAGTTTATTATTCGAGTTCTCTACTATATAAATTTCGGCGTTTACGGCTAAATATTGAGAGTCGAAATCTTTTTGACTGGCAAATCGCTTAAAAATAGATACCCAAGGCAGTTTGTCGCGGCGGCGTGCCCTGAATAACCGCGTTAAAAAAGGAGCTTTTACAATGATTATTTTGTCCAGCCGGTTAAAAACCGATGAACGGTGTAAAAGGGCGGCGTTTATTACAAGTTCTGTCCCCGAAGCCTCCTTGATCCATTCCTCTGTAAGGCGGTTTGCCGCAGGGTGGACTATATCTTCCAGGGCAGCGAGCTTTTGAGGATTGCCAAAAACCTTTTTGCCAAGGAGCCGTCTGTCCAGAGAGCCGTCCGGGTGTTTTATATCGCTGCCAAACAGGGCAAAAACAGCCTCTTTTTCGGCTTCCAGCGCCCGGTATCCCAATTTATCGACATCCAGGATGGAAAGCCCCCTTTTTTCCAATAAAGATGCTGTATAATTTTTGCCGGCACAGTATTTTCCGGTAAGACCAATAAGCAGCCCCTTTTGGGGTTTTTCAATCAACATAGTTATAGATCGGCAAATTTGATACTTTAACTTGATTGTGTTATAATTAAAGAAAGGATTTTTTATGGCAAAGCGGTGGATTTTTACAGTTTTATTGGTATTAATAGGGATTTTTTACTCTTGCATGGCTGTAAAGCCCGCAGGTATGTTTGCGTCCCTGCAAGATCAGGATGCTAAAACAGAAACCGACGCAGGCTCAGGCGCAGCCGGCAGAACCGGCAAAGCCGGAAGTTCTCAGGGCGGTAAACTGGGAGAACAAATAAAATCGATACTCGGCAAAATTACCCCTAAAAAAATACAGATATCGCTTACAGAAAAATCCAACCAGGTATTAAAAGCATGGGCAGCTCAGCAGAGTGTGCATGGCGTAATTAATGTTTTGCAAACGGCGGATCACGGCGCTTTGTCCGTAAAACCCGGCGAAGTTCTTGCTCCGTATAACAGCAACCACAAGGTTATTTCTTTTTTATATTTAGTTGCACTGTGGGTAATTGTTTTTGGAAAAACATTACTTTCGTTTTCCGTGCCTGTAATTTGCTTGGTTATAGTGCCTATTATTATGATTATAAATATTGCCGCCCTATGGAAAAGCGGCGATAAAAAAGGAATGCACAGAATTGTAATTGCCGCTGTTGTTACAACTCTTATTATTACAATAGCAGTGCCGGTAATTATGAAAATCTCCATTTTGGCGGACGACTATGTATTTTCTAAAAATGTAAACGAAATTTTAACTTCGCTGGAAGAAAGCGAAAAAAGCGCCGGCAGAATACACGCAGATTTACGCGGCGGAAAAAGAAGCTCTGCCGTAATACAGGGACATATTACATTTGCAAGAAGATTATCTAATACGGTAATAAAAGATTCTTTTTCCTACCTGCTTGTTTTTACAATTATATATATACTAATACCCATATTTTCCGGCATTGGTTTGTACAGGCTTTCTAAATTTATTTCCAAGAAGATATTGGGGAAATAACTAAAAAAGTATTCTTTAGACAGGGAATTTACGGCTATAATTTGAAGAAAATAGGTAAAAATGCGGTTTAACGCAGGAAAAACTTGCTAAAAAGACAGGTGTTTCTGCAAATTACCTTGCCCTTGAAACATAATAAATATTCTCTTGCAGTAGAAATGTATATGGTTTATACTAAATTATGCTTCAGGATATAGTTTGCAGACCTTCTGCTTTTAAGCATGATGTTACAGAAGCAGATATAAGATGGGCTTTTACTACCGCAGTGTATGACCTTCCAGATGAAGACGATGAGGAAAAGCGTCTGCTTATAGGTTTCAACACCAAAGGAAACCCGCTTGAAATAATGTATAATGAATTAGATGATGGTAAAGTTCATGTGTTTCATGCAATGCCTTTAAGGGATATTTATATTCCATTACTGTATGGTTAGGAGAAAATTATGAAGACAATGACCGATGAAGAAGCTGATGCTTTAGACGAATATTACACAAAAAACCCGCCAAGAGTAGACCCGCGTAAAAATGGTGGTTTTGCAAAAAAATCATTTAAATTAGTAGCCATAGATAATCTTTGTGCTGATTATTTAATGACAAAAGCATTATCAGATCATAAAACCCCAGATCAGATTGTAAATGAGATGTTACGGGAACGAATTGCTGCCGCAATGTAATTTTTCTTCTAGTTATACGAAGTCTGCTCTGTTTAGGCTGTTATTAATTCAGTTTAGCTAAGTACGGCATATATAATTTATCTGCATTAGCAATGTGTTTCATTATCCACTCCATAAGGAACTTGATAAAATCAATGGGGTTAGGTCTGTCTTCCTGTTCAAAGGCACGCACTTGTTCAACCACTTTAAAAATAAATTCTTCATGCATCTTTTTATGAGCATCTAGTGCCGGATATTCAACCTTCCTTAAAATTTCTTCTTCTGTAGCAAAATGAGTCTTTATATAATTTATAGCACCTTGAACAGTATTAAAAAAGCTAACTTTTTCTATGACCCCGCCCACCTGGCAGCCCTCATAAAATTCATTAGTTAACTTGATCAGTTCTTTATGCTGGTCATCGATAACCTTGCTGCCTACAGAATAATTATCACTCCAAGAAATCAGTCCCTTTGCCATATAATACTCCTTTTAATAGGATTATATCACAAAAATTTCATTGTTTCAACATTTAATTAGCTTTTTTTGCTAAAAAGCCGGGTTTAAACCGTCATTTACTTAACAATTCCATTAATCTCGAATTAAGCGAATACTAAACCAGTTCCCAAAATAAACATAAACATAAACATAAACATAAGTGATAAAATCTTTTTCATAATAACTCCTTTCTATATTTTTTATTTTTTGTAAGATTAATATATTATCTTAAAGAAATAACTATGTCCGCAATACTCATTTAGTTTGGAAGCGGGAAGTTGGAGGTTGGAATCCAACTTCTATTCCTTCCCCCACAAACACAAAAAAAGCGGGGAAGAAGATCGCTTCTTACCCCGCTTTTACAAAACAATTTACAAAATTACGCTAATGCTTTTTCGATCTTGTCGAGTTCGTCATACAGCTCTTTCGGCAGCCTGTCGCCGAACTTTGCGTAATGTTCGTCTCTAATTGACGATATTTCTTCTTTCCAGCCGGCAGTATCAACTTTAATAAGTTCTGCCATTACTTCGGGTTTTACGCCTTCGGGGGCTGTAATTGCATCCGGTTTTGGCAGGAAGCCGATAGCTGTTTCTACAGCATTGTCTTTGCCGTCGCAGCGGTCGAACATCCACGAAAGAACTCTGGAGTTTTCGCCAAAGCCCGGCCACATAAAATGACCATCGGCATCTTTGCGGAACCAGTTGCAGAAGAAAATCTTGGGCAGCTTATCGCCATTGCCTTCGGCTTCTGCTTTTTTGCCAAGTTTAATCCAGTGCGCGAAATAATCGCCCATGTTGTAACCGCAGAACGGAACCATGGCGAACGGGTCGCGGCGGACTGATCCGGCTTTAAGATCGAGAGCGGCAGCGGTAATTTCCGAACCGGTAATGGAACCCATGAATACACCGTGAATCCAGCTCTTGCTCTGGTTAATTAATGGAATAGTGGAAGCTCTGCGGCCGCCGAACAGGAATGCGCTTATGGGTACTCCCGCAGGATCTTCCCATTCGCTTGCAATACAGGGGCACTGTTTTGCAGGCGCTGTAAAACGAGCGTTGACATGCGCGATAGGTTCGCCTTCTTTCGGAACTTTATCGGTCTGGGGAGAAGGTCTTTCGTTGCCTTTCCAGTCGATAACTGTTTTGCCGGGTGCAGGGTAACCAATCTGTTCCCACCATATATCGCCGTCATCTGTAAGACCGCAGTTAGAGAAAATACAATTTTCTTTGATTGACTGCATGGCATTGTAGTTGGATTGTTCGCTTGTTCCGGGAGCTACGCCAAAGAAGCCCGCTTCCGGGTTAATGGCATATAATTGTCCGTTTTTGAATTTCATCCAGGCAATATCATCGCCGATAACTTCGACTTTCCAGCCGGGCAGAGTGGGAACCAACATAGCAAGGTTTGTCTTACCGCAGGCTGACGGAAGAGCGCCCGCCATGTATTTAACTTTTCCATCGGGATTGGTTAATTTAAGGATAAGCATATGTTCGGCAAGCCAGCCTTCGTCTCTTGCCAATACAGAGGCAATTCGCAGGGCAAGACATTTTTTACCGAGCAGGGCGTTTCCGCCGTAACCTGATCCGTAAGACCAGATTTCGTATGTATCCGGGAAGTGAGAAATGTACTTCTTGTTTACATCCGGTTCGCACGGCCATTTGCCGCCGTCGCTTTCGCCGGGCTGCAAAGGTTTGGCAATTGAATGGATACAGGGTACAAAGAAACCGTCGGTTCCAAGTACATCAAGTACCTTTTTGCCTACTCTGGTCATAATATGCATGTTTACGACTACATACGCACTGTCGGTTATTTCTACGCCTATTTTGGCAATATCCGAGCCAACAGGACCCATAGAGAAGGGGATTACATACATTATGCGTCCCTTCATACAGCCTCTGTACAAGTCTGTCATGGTCTTTTTAAGCTCGACAGGATCGATCCAGTTATTGGTGGGACCGGCTTCGTCCTTGTTTTTGGCTGCAATAAATGTGCGGCTTTCCGCGCGGGCTACATCCGACGGGTCTGAGCGGAAAAGGTAGCTGTTAGGCCGTTTTTTAAGCGGTATACCTAACCCGGCATCGACCAGGGCTTTTATAGATGAATCGTATTCTTCCTTGCTGCCGTCACAAATTACGACTTCGTTTGGGGTCATAAGATCTGCTGCCCATTGAACCCATTCCTTCAGTTTTGCGTGTTTTAAATCATCAATTTTCATTAATATCTCCTTACTTGTTATTTCTACGCACTATGGCGACAATATGGATATTTCCATATTTTCATGTTAAGGGTATAGAAAAAAAGATAAAAATTCAAGTGTTTTTTGATAATAGTTAAAAATAATATTTTTCCGCCTTGTATTTTTGACAAAAACCCCTGTTTTCCGCCTTGTATTTTTTACAAAAACCCCTGTTTTTCGCCTTGTATTTTTGACAAAAATAAGCTAAACTCATATTGAGGGAAAAAAATGGCAAAAAACACTTACTTTAATAGAAAAATTGACAGCAATCTACTCTCCTGGATGAAAGAAAGCGATCGTAAGCCCTTATTGCTTAGAGGCGCAAGACAGGTGGGAAAATCAAGCGCTATCAGGCATTTGGCTAAACAATTTGATCATTTTATAGAAATTAACTTTGAACAGGATAAAGATGCAGGGGATATGTTTGCAAGGGGCGATTTATCTCCCGACAGATTGTGCCAGGAACTTGCCGCCATTTACCAAACGCCCATAATCCCGGGAAAAACCTTATTGTTTCTGGATGAAATTCAAAGCTCCTTGCCCGCAATTTCTTCGCTGCGTTTTTTTTATGAAAGATACAAAGATTTGCATGTTGTAGCCGCAGGTTCTCTTTTGGAATTTGCCTTGCAGGATTTGCCGTCTTTTGGGGTAGGGCGGCTTCGTTCCATGTTTATGTATCCCATGAATTTTTTTGAATTTTTAAATGCCTGTAATCATGAATTATTGCTGGAAGCAATTTTAAATGCAGATTGTAAAAATCCTTTATCCGATACAGTGCATAAAAAAACAATAGAACTTTTAAGAAAGTTTTTATTGCTGGGCGGAATGCCCGAAGTTGTATCAAACTATGTAAATACTAATGATTTGCTTTCTTGTCAGCAAATTTTAAACGATCTTGTAATTTCGTTAAGAGCGGATTTCTCCAAGTACAAGGAAAAAATTCCTACATTACAAATACAGACGGTGTTCGATTCCGTTGCCGCTCAAATGGGGAAAAAATTTGTTTTTGCAAATGTTTCCAGGGACTACACCCACAGGCAGTTAAAAGAAGGGCTGGAACTTTTAAAAATGGCAGGTCTTGTTATACCTGTTATTCATTCTGCTGCAAATAGAATTCCTTTGGGAGCGGAGATAGATATAAAAAAACAAAAACTTCTTTTGCTGGATACAGGTATTTTTCAAAGATTATTGGGATTACCCCTGACTGATTTATTAATTAGCGGTGATTTTGCCCTGGTAAACAGGGGAAATATTGCAGAATTATTTACCGGTTTGGAAATATTAAAGTCGGCTTCATGTTACGAACAAAAAAACCTGTATTATTGGCACCGCGAAAGTAAAAGCAGTAATGCCGAGGTTGATTATGCCGTACAAATTGGAAATGATATTATTCCCATAGAGGTAAAGAGCAGTACCAAAGGAGCAATGCAAAGCATGCGTTTATTTTTGGAGGAAAAATGCCCTCCCTTTGGCATTCGCACATCGCTGGAGAATTTTGGGGAGTTGCCCGGCATTAAAATTGTCCCGCTTTATGCGATAGGGACATTTATCACTCAGCACAAATAAAATCCTTTACTCTGTTATTGTAATATTAAAATTATCAATATAGTAAATTGTATTTGCGCTGTTGTTTTCGTAGGTATCTAGGACAAATGCAGGATACTCAGTCGCTGGAGTTCCCGTCCATGTTCCGCTCATAGAGTGCCAGATTCCTGCTGTAGCATTTTCTATTCTACTTGCTGAAGGATAATCACTGTTGTTAATTGTCCAGTTTAAAGTTCCTGCCGCCCCTA
This sequence comes from Treponema sp., assembly GCA_031286205.1. GTDB lineage: Bacteria > Spirochaetota > Spirochaetia > Treponematales > Breznakiellaceae > WQXQ01. Next base: position 391 of record JAITUR010000122.1, on the reverse strand, counting down.
CGCGTTTAATTTGCGCAGTGAAGTTAATAGTTATTCTCTTGTTTTTATAAGCAGATAAATCATAAAGAGCTACAGCCCATTCGGCGGGATTTGTAACTTTAAAGACATTGGTTCGGTTTGCATCATTAGGCAAATTTACAATTTGGTAGTTAACCGAGCTGGAAAGCCCCATATTCGGATTATTATTATAAGCGCCGTATAAACCCACCACAGGTTCTCCGCCGTCATCATAATCAACAGGCGTTGTCCCTGCCGGTATATTTCTTCGATTAGTTTCCTGCGATAAATAAAGATATGTCAGATCAAGATAACCATTGCCAATATCGTCAAATGCTGCTTCAACAAAGAATGTTACTTCATAAATACTGTCTAGTTTTAGGTATTTTCTCCA
>JAITUR010000053.1 GCA_031286205.1 Treponema sp. | reverse complement strand
CAGCGGAAAAATCCAGATTTGATATTTGAGAACCGTCGTCGAGTAAAGCAATTTCTACCGGTATATCTTCCTGCGAAAAAACATCCGCCTCGGCAATGTAAGCCTCTCCGTCGGGTATTGCGGTGTTTTCCACAATACTTTGAGCCAAAGAGTTATCCGCCATTTCTGGGACGGGCACAAATTCATTGTTGACTATGTTACACATTTTAACATTTGTTAATTGTAAACCTGTAATATCCATGTTTTCATTAATATTTTCTTTCATTTTTCTTCTCCTTAATTAATTTGCTTGATTTTTTTACCAGCTTTAGTCTATTTCCATGCTTGATGATGGTGGTTTGGGTTACATTTCTACTTCATTATCATAATCCTCTTCATCAATGTTTGTTGATGATGATGGTTTGGACCCCATGTCTTCACCTTCTTCGTCAATAATAGCAGCGGGATTCTCTGGTGATGATTGTGGGTGAAATAATATAACTTCTTGATCTCCATGATAACGCGCGATAATTCCCTTTTCTGAATTTTCCTCAAAAGTTACTTGATTCGTGCAAATAAAGCGATTTTTGTAAATTCCCTGTAGCGTTGGTATGAAAGTTTTTTCATTAAAACAAGTATCAGGTTCACTTTTTTTACCTCTAGACAGACGTAGTGGATAACGCTTTTGTGTTTCAGAAACAGCATCAGTTTTACTTTCTTCATCTCTTTTAAGTGGTAAACATCTTTCCGGACTAATCGGTAATTTACACACCCAAAATATAATATTTTGAGCATTCATGGCTAAAACTTTTGCTATAGTATTATCGCCAGTAGAAATGCCTACAACATCTGTCGCCCCAAGCCCCGATATTACGAATATGTACTTTTTATCCTTCTTTTCAAGTTTATCCAGAAGAGCGTTACAATCATTATATGAACCGTGGTGAGGAAGCTTTATAATTGGATTGGGACACGCATTTATTTGTTGGAAGACCTCGTCATAACTTGTTCTTATCGCTTCCGAACTAGCATCCCCGAAAGAAAAAAAGTTAAAACCGTCTGCATATACTACAGTAACCATAGATAAATCGTTTTCATCTTTAGCTACATCTTTACATACATTCGAGGCGAAAACACGGCAGCTAGATTGTACACAGTCCGGACTTTTGGATGCAATACAGCGAGAACTTTCTTCACAAAACAGATAGAAGAGGTGTGACGGTATATCGCCAACACCGTAGATAATTTCATTAGGTTTCTGTATATTTCCTAAGGTTCGAATGTGTTCCAAATACCCATAATGATCAGCGTGCCAGTGGCTTAAGATAAATGTAAAAGGTTGTTTACGCGATCCAATACCTGGAAGCCTTACAGCAGCTCCTGGAGGTTGTTTACGCAATTCAGTATTTAGAAGCCTTGCATCAACTCCTGTCTCCCCCCCATCAATCATAACTTTATTACCAAAAAAATCCACAATACACATATCTCCTTTTGTATCTGCGCTTGGAGCATAATGCGTAATACTTACACTCATAAATCCGCCTCCTTATTATTTCTTTCGTTATTGCAGTAATCGCTTACCGGTTACTGTAAGGTTAATTTATAACCCGAAGGAATTAAAAAAAGCGGAAATTAAATATGACTTTTAAAAAACGATAAATTTATTAAATATTAGCAGGAACAACCGGCACCCTTGCAATTAAACGCAGAGCAATCTTCTCTGCCTGTTTGCCGGCAGAGAAGTTCTCTTTGGGGTACTCTTGGTTGTTAAGGTTATCCAACAACTATCTCTTGGAGAATTGGAAGCGGCGTCTTGCACCGGGGCGACCGTACTTTTTGCGTTCTACCATGCGGGAGTCTCGTGTAAGGTAACCATTGGCGCGAAGGCTTGCGTAATTGCTTTGGTCTGCCTGGCAAAGAGCGCGGGAAAGACCATGCCTGCAAGCTTCTGCCTGCCCGCTAATTCCGCCGCCGTACACATTAATAAGTATGTCGTATTTTGCTTCGTTGGAGGTAACAACAAGCGGTTGACGAACCATTTGTACATGTTCTCCTAAAGCAAAATATGCGGTTACTTCCTTGTCGTTTACGGTAATTTTACCGTTTCCGTCGCGGACATAAACACGCGCTACCGATGTTTTTCTTCTTCCTGTACCTATACCTAAATTCTTAATCATTTTGACTTTCCTCTTTAAGCTTCTATCTTGATCGGTTTTTGGCTGCTGTGCGGATGCTCAGTTCCGGCATAAAGTTTGGCGTTTTTGGCCAATTTCCTGCCAAGCGGCCCTTTTGGGAGCATGCCTTTTATGGCAAGTTCCAATGGCTGGGTCGGGTGTCTGGCTATCAATTTTTCGAAAGTATTGGTTTTTAGTCCGCCAACATAGCCTGTATGTTTATAATACAGCTTATTTTGGGTTTTTCTGCCGGTTACCTTTACTTTATCCGCGTTAATAACAACTACAAAATCCCCAATTTCCTGATGGGGTACAAAAATAGCCTTATTTTTGCCCCGGACTATGGAGGCAACTTTAGCTGCCACTCTGCCCAGAATCATACCCTCGGCATCGATAATATACCATTTTCTGTCCGCCGATTCGGGTTTTACGAATACTGTCTTCATATCTCTCTACCTTTTAATAAATTCTATGTAACGGGACTTAAAGTTTATAAAATTCAATAAAAAGTGTCAAGGGGTCTAGAGGTTAGATGTTAGAATCTATTGCCGCGTCCCGGTGTAAAGTTGACACTAGGGATTATGAGCGTTGCTATAACGGCTTTTTCTGTGGTAAAATACCTCAAATTATGGAGGAATCATGAAAAAAATAGTCGTTTCTATTGTTGTAATTTTATCGTTATTATCAACATTTTCTTGTAAGGCTAAACAAGCGCCGCCCGACCCGGGTCATATATCCGCGGTTTCTTCGGGTATTTTAAGAAAAACAGATCCTGTAATTATAGAATTTGTTCATGAACAGGATATAACTAAGCGGCTGCCTTCCAACGCAATTTCGCTTAAACCGTCTGTTAAGGGCGCTGTTTCGTGGCATAACGAATTTACCCTTGTATTTACCCCTTCCGTTTCTTATAAACCGGGGCAGCAATATCAGGTAAGTGTAAATCTTCAGGATGTCCCTACTTTTAATTTTGAATTTACGGTTGCCGCTCCTGTTTTTTTAGTACAGGTCGATCCTGTGCAAATACTTGATACAGACGATATTTTAGTTTCGGGTATTGTTACTGTAGACGACGATATAGATACATCTAAATTGGAGCAGACAGTTACTTCCAAAGAACTTGGCAAACCATCGTGGACGCACGAAAGCGGAGTCCGCCGTTTTGTTTTTAACACTGTAAAACGCGGCGAAGTTTCGCGTGACATAGAAATAGCCTGGGTAGGTTCTGCAATTGGATCGCCGGAAAAAGGCTTTACCACCGTAATGATTCCCGGCACAGATTCCTTCCAAATGATAGGGCTGAATCTTAACGACGGCGTTTTGGAAATTGCTTTTTCTTCTCCAATAAAACAAAATCAGGATCTTAGAGGTTTTATTTCTCTTTCCGGAAATACCAATGTCCGATACTCTGTAGAATCAAATATTATTAAGGTTTTTGGAGACAGCTCCGGCGGTCTTCCGCCCGGTACTCAACTTTTAATACAGGATTTGGTTGATATTAACGACAGGCGGTTAAACACTCCTGTTCAATATTCAATTCCCGACAGATGGGAACTGCCGGGAGTAAGATTTGCCGGCAATGGTGTTGTTCTGCCGACTTCTCAGGGAGCGCAGCTTGTTATAGAAACCAAAAATCTTACCGGTGTTTTAGTAGAAGTATTCCATATATACAACGATAATATGCTTCAGTTTCTGCAAATAAACGATCTTGCCGGCAATTACGAAATGGACAGGGTTGGACAGCCTGTATGGACAAAAGCTTTTGACTTTGAATGGAATTCTGCGGATCAAAATAGATGGATGCGCCGCGGTCTTGATATGTCGGAAATTAGCCGAAGGTTTCCCGGAGGAATGTTCCATGTAAGAGTCGGTTTTAGAAACAGGCATATTCAATATGTTTGTACACAAGGTCATGGAGATTTTTCCAACCTTGAATTTCCGGACGACAGCTTCTCTCCATATCAATCATCAAACGAACACAGTTTTTGGAATTATTATTATGAATCTCCGGGTTTTAACTGGAGTGAATGGAATAGGCGAAGAGACGATCCTTGCCATCCCGCTTTTTATCTTCCCTGGGGTTCTGCGCATGCTATTGCACCGCACAGGAATGTTATTGTTTCAGATTTAGGGCTTTTGGCAAAAAGGTCTTTAGACGGTTCGTGGATTATCAGCGCAACAAATCTTATTACAGGCAGGGCATCTCCGAATACCGAGTTTGCCGTTTACAATTATCAGGGTCGTGTATTGCACCAGGGCAGGACTGGTTCAAATGGAAACGCGGTTATTCCCGCAACTGTTGCAGAAACAGGACCGGGATCGCGCCTTGTTTTGTACGCCCAGAATAATTTAGGCAGAGCATACTTAAAGATGAATGACTCTACCGCTCTTTCTGTAAGCCATTTTGATATTGCAGGCGGAGCTCCTTCTACGGGGATTCGCGGTTTAATTTACGGCGAACGCGATGTATGGCGGCCGGGAGACGATATATTCCTGACATTTCTTCTTGCAGACGCAATGAAGACATTGCCTCGCAACCACCCTATTACATTTGAATTGGAAGATCCAAGAGGGCTTCCCGTTATTAACAGAACCTTTACAACTTCTGTCGACGGATTTTATCCAATATCAATATCTACCGCATCCGATGCTCCTACGGGCGACTGGACTGCAAGGGTTAAGGTTGGCGGATCTACATTTACAAGGACTGTTAAAATAGAAACTGTAATGCCGAATCGATTAAAAATAAATTTGGATTTTGGCGGAACAACAATTAAAAGCGGACAGCGGCAAGTTCCATTGGAAGCGGCATGGCTTTATGGAGCGCCTGCACCCGGACTTAAATCCGATATTTCTGTTACTTATGCAGATAAAGAAACAACATTTCAATCATATACGGACTACACCTTCCGCGATCCTTCCAGAACGGTATCGACACAAAGACAAAATGTTTGGGAAGGAACACTTGATGCAAGCGGAAAAGCAAATGTTCAATTAAGATTGAATCCGGGAACAAATGTCCCCGGCAAAGTAACAGCGCGTTTTATGACTCGTGTATTCGAACCTTCCGGTGTATTTTCTTCGGAACAAATTGCCGTGGAATATTCCCCGTACAGAAGATATGTCGGCGTAAGGCTTCCACGGGGAGATGCCGCAAGAAATATGCTTCTTACAGACAGGGATCATCAGGCGGATATTGTATTGTTGGATGAGGACGGAAAACCTGTACAGGGAAATGTTACGCTTGACTGCGCTATTTACAAATTAAATTGGCGCTGGTGGTGGGAAGGAGGTATTGGAGAGCCCGCGGAATTCGCATCGACACTTTCCAGAAACCCTATTTCCCGCGGAAACATTACCGTAAACAATGGAAGGGGTTCCTGGAATTTTAAAATTAATTATCCCGACTGGGGGCGTTATCTTATTATCGTACGCGATAGAGACGGCGGACACTCGGCGGCTCAAGTTGCATTTATTGACTGGCCAAATTGGGCAGGCAGGGCTCCGGCAAGCGGACAGGGATCTGCTGTCGCGCTTACATTATCGCCGGAAAAAACTTCATACAATGTCGGAGAAAGAGTCCGTGTAACTTTTCCTTCGAATAAAGACGCAACTGCTCTTGCCGTTATAGAAAAAGGCGGGCAGATAGTAAAAAGCGAATGGCTGCGCTGCGAAGACGGTACAACAAATTATGAATTTGTTTCTGAACCATCAATGTTACCCAATGTTTATGTACATATAACTCTTCTTCAGCCGCATTTGCAAACAGTAAACGATCTTCCAATCCGGCTTTACGGCGTTGTTCCCGTAACAATTAATGATCCAAATGTAGCGCTCCGTCCTCAGATAAAAACAGAAAGCAATTGGCAGGCGGAATCCAGGGTTTCGTTTACAGTCAGCGAGGCAACCGGAAGACCTATGGCTTATACAGTTGCCGTTGTAGACGAAGGTCTGCTTGGCCTTACCAGATTTAATATTCCCAGTCCGAATAATACTTTTTACGCAAAAGAAGCGTCTTTTTTAAGATCCTGGGATATGTTTCATGAGGTAGCAGGAGCGTATTCCGGCAGGCTGGATACTATGCTTGCAATTGGCGGCGGCGATGAAGTAGTAATAGAACCAAATAAAGAAACACAGCGTTTTAAACCTGTAGTGCGTTTCTTTGGACCTTTCGAGCTTGGCAGAAACGGGCAAAAAACAGAATCGTTCGATCTTCCTCCATATATTGGTTCGCTTAGAATAATGGTATTGGCGGCTTCCGCTTCCAGCGAAACGCTTCCTGCGGGGGCTCAGCGCGCTTACGGCAGTTCGGAAACATCTGTTACTGTTACATCAGATTTAATGGTCTTTGCAACTCTTCCGCGCGTTCTTTCTCCGAACGATGAAGTAGAAGTTCCTGTTTATGTTAATTCTTTAAGAGGCGGCAATAGAAGTGTAAGGGTTACTCTTACTGTTCCCGGCGCTCAGGTTATCGGGCAGTCAACACAAAATGTATCGTTTACAAGAAGCGAAGAACAGCTAATACGATTTAAGATAAAGGCTCCGGCAAATCCCGCAAAATTACAATTTACAGCCAGGGCGGAATCTTCCGGATTACGAACAGCCCAGCATATTGTAGATATGGAAGTAAGATCAACGGCAATCCCTGTAACAAAATCGCTTTATCAGCTTGTTCAACCGGGCGAAACATGGAGAGGGGATTTAGATTATCCCGGCAGAGACGGAACAAATACACTTGCTGCAAGTTTTTCGCGGCTGCCGCCCCTTAATCTTGAATCGAGGCTGGAATACCTTCTTAGGTATCCGCATGGTTGTCTGGAACAAGTAACAAGCGCGGTATTTCCGCAGCTTTATTTGGACAAGGTTCTTACTTTAGATAATACCCGCCTTTCTGATATTAGAACAAATGTAAATGCGGGTATCGAGCGGGTTCTTGGAATGCAGTTAATGTCGGGCGGTTTTTCTTATTGGCCGGGCGAGGCAGCGGCAAACGATTGGTCTTCTTCCTTTGTCGGGCATTTTCTTTTGGAAGCGCGCAAATCAGGTTATGTTGTTCGCGACAATGCGCTAAAAAGCTGGATACATTATCAGAAAAATACCGCATCTCTTTGGCAGGCTAACAGCGGCAGATTTACGGAACAGGCTTACAGGCTGTACACATTGGCTCTTGCAAACGAAGCGGATATTGGTTCCATGAACAGATTACGCAGTCAGCAGAATTTGCCCTTGCAGGCAAGTTGGCGGCTTGCCGCTGCATACTGGATTGCCGGTCAGCGTGATACTGCACGCACTATAGTTCGAAATCTTTCTTTACCGCAGGGCACATACCGGGAGCTTTCCAGAACTTTTGGTTCGGACCTTAGAGATAAAGCAATGATCCTGGAAACCCTTGTATTGATGGGAGAAGATCAAGGAAGAACCCGCGCCCTGTTTGATGAAATATCCGCAGTGCTGTCAGATGAAGACAAATGGCTTTCTACCCAGGAAATTGCTTATTCCTTAATTGCAATGACACCTTACCTGCAAAGAAATACCGCAGGCGGCGAGCTAAGAATGGAATATACCATTGCCGGAAAAAATGGAAATGTCAGATTTGCAACTCCGTCCGCAGACGAAAATATCGGCAGTGTAACGGGAGTAAGATCGCCGTTTACCGCTGTAAACAGATCGCAATCGCCGGTGTATGTTAAGTTTACCGCACAAGGTCTTCCCGAAGAAGGAAGAGAGCCTGCTCTTTCCGAAGGGCTTGCGCTTACTGTGGAATACAGAAACTCGGAGGGAACAAGAATTGATCCATCCAGCTTAAAACTTGGCGAAGATATGGAAGTTACTGTTCGTGTCCGCAACTCTTATGCTCAATCGGTAGAAGAAGTTGCCGTTATTATTCCTGTTCCGGCAAGCTGGGAAATTGTTAATACTCGCCTTGCGGGAGATTCTTCGTCGGCATCACATCGATACCAGGATATTCGCGACGACAGAGTAATGACATACTTTAATCTTAACCGTAACGAGGAAAGAACAATTCGGTTCAGAGTAAATAAGGCGTATGAAGGCACTTTCTTTAGACCCGCAATACACGCTTATGCAATGTACGACGAATCGATTCGGGCGCTTATTCCGGGAGTTAGATAGGATTCTATTAGATAGGATTCTAAATGAAAAAAGCGGCTGCAAAGCCGCTTTTTTTTGTCATTGTTTTTTCCATTTATTAATATGCTTTCGGATAGCTTTAAAACTTTGTTCGCTGATATCATGTTCGATTTTACAGGCATCGCTTATAGCTATTTCTTTTTCTACCCCAAGGGAAATTAACCAGTCGGAAATAATTGTGTGGCGGTCATATATACTTTGAGCAATTTTACGCCCATTTTCTGTTAAAGTTATATGACCTTCATTGTCCACAACAATATGCCCGCTGGAACGCAGATTTTTCATTGCGACACTTACGCTTGGTTTGCTAAAATCCAACTCGTGCGCAATATCAACTGAATGTACATGATTCCCTTTCTGGCGTTCCAGAATTAGAATTGTTTCTAAATAATCCTCAGCCGATTTCTGCATTATTAATAGTTATTCATCACTATCAATATAAATATCCGGTTCTTCTATACTTGGAGCAGGATTAAACACTTCGTATATTTCTGAATAGAAAACCGAATCGGCATAATCAAACAAAGCTGTTTCCAGCAAGGCTCCTCTGCGATTATTTTCGCTTGCAACTGTTGTTCTTAAAGGAAGCGCAGTTTGCAGCAGAATAGAAGATTGAATATCGGAAGCCCTTAAAGATAAAGATGTAAGACGCACAAAATTGCCGTGGCGGTTAGCGCGGGCTTCGGGATCGTACGCTCTTATTTCTACATAGCCATTATTATTTGATTCAGGATAGTAAACAAGTACAGTTTTTCTGGAAATCATCGAGCCCATTACATCAATTGCATTGGATGTTCTGAACAGATTTGCTCTGTCGTCTACGACTACAGCAAGGCTGCCGCCAACCGCAACTTGTGTGTTAATAATATAGCCTTCTCTATTATTGTTGTCACGAACTTCGAATAAATCGTATACAGCTCCGTCTCTTTCGAAAGTTGCCCGGCGTGCTTCTCCAACCATTATGCTGTCTCCAAGATTCAAAGATGCAATCCACTTGAATTTGTCTGTTTCGCTTCCGGTATCCTCGCCTATTGAATATAAACCGGTATTTACCCGCAAAACAAAACCCATATTCCATTTGCCGGAAACACCTTCGATTGCCCCAAAAGCATCGGTTTGAGATGCCGGCCTGTTTTCTTTCTTCTGGCAAGATACACCCAGTATCATTACCAGTGCCGCTGTTAGTATAAGCGAAATTAATGATATTCTTCTAAACATAAAATCCTCCAAAAAAACAATATCATAATTTTGATTTATCGTCAATATTTGACGGGGTTTTTTATTTTTTACAATAATTTAGAATTTGTTAATTGGTTATAAACACTCGGGGGTCAATCAACCAAAAAAACAAATCCCCTGCTATTCGTCTTTAGCTTTAAGTACCGCAAGAAATGCGCTCTGAGGCAGTTCGACATCGCCTACCATTTTCATGCGTTTTTTGCCTTCTTTTTGCTTTTCCAGGAGCTTGCGTTTGCGGGTAATATCGCCGCCGTAACATTTTGCCAATACATCTTTTCTAAGGGCATTAACTGTTTCGCGCGCGATAATAGAGCTGCCAATCGCTCCCTGAATGGGAATCTTAAACTGCTGGCGCGGAATTTCTTCGCGGAGCCGTTCGCAAACCTTGCGCGCGCGGTCATAGGCGGAACCCTTAAATACAAGCTGGCTAAGGGCGTCTACGGGTTTGCCGTTTAATAAAATATCCATTTTTGCAAGTTCTGTCGGTTTGTAACCGGAAACATCATAATCGAATGACGCATAACCGCGGGAAATGCTTTTTAAGCGGTCGTAAAAATCGAATAACACTTCGGAAAGCGGCATATCGTAGATCATCTCTACGCGTTTTTCGTCAAGATAAGTCATGTTGGTTTGGACACCGCGTTTTTCCATGCACAATGTCATTATATTTCCAAGATAATCTGTAGGCGTAATTATGGAAGCGCGGATATACGGCTCTTCTGCGCCTTCTATTTTTCCTTCGTCGGGGTAATCAACGGGATTATCAACCATAACTTCATTGCCGCCCCTTAAATGTATTTTGTATTTTACCGAAGGAGCGGTAAATATTACAGATTGATCAAATTCTCGTTCCAGGCGTTCCTGAATTACTTCCAAGTGCAATAAACCCAAAAAGCCGCAGCGAAAACCAAAACCAAGAGCCACCGAAGAATCTTTTTCAAAAAGCAAAGATGCATCGTTAAGTTTAAGTTTATCCATGCTGGTACGAAGCTCTTCGTAGTCATTGGAATCTACGGGGTAAATAGAAGAAAATACTACAGGTTTTATTTCGCGGAAACCGGGTAAAGGTTCGGCGCAAGGATTATCCGCGCCCGTTACAGTATCGCCTACTTTTACATCGCTTACAGTTTTTATGCCTGCAATAATGTAACCTACATCTCCCGCGCTAAGTTCTCCGGTTTCTACAAGAGCAAGTTTAAATACACCGGCGGTTTCTACTTCGTAAGTTGAATTGTTATGCATAAAGGAAATTTTCATGCCTTTTTTTAGCTTGCCCTCGAATATACGCATATGCACAATAACGCCGCGGTAGGCATCGTAGTGGCAGTCAAAAATAAGAGCGCGTAATGGAGAAGCAGGATCGCCTTTTGGCGGCGGGATTCGTTCGATAATCGCTTCGAATAATTCGTCTATTCCTATGCCGTTTCGCGCAGAAACCAAAACAGCGGTGTCGGAATCCAGCCCCAGATCTTTGTCGATCATTTTTTTTACTCTGGGAATATCGGCGGCAGGCATATCAATCTTGTTTATTACAGGAACAATCTCCAGATCATGCTCAAGAGCAAGATACATATTGGACAGGGTTTGAGCCTGCACTCCCTGAGTTGCATCGATTAAAAGAAGGGCGCCTTCGCAGGAATTAATTGCGCGGCTGACCTCGTAGGAAAAATCGACATGACCGGGAGTATCAACAAAATTAAGTTTATATTCAGTGCCGTCCGCTGCCTTGTACGGAATTGTTACCGCCTGGCTTTTTATGGTAATGCCGCGTTCACGCTCTATATCCATATTGTCGAGCATTTGGTTTTGAAAATTTCGCTCGTCGACTATATTGGCTTTTTGAATAAGCCTGTCAGCCAAAGTTGATTTTCCGTGGTCAATGTGCGCTATAATGCAAAAGTTTCGTATATTTTTCGTCATTTGTTTAACAATACACAAAAACACCAGTATTGTAAATACATATAATTATGCTATACTGTGGTTCAGGAGAGTGTTTGTGAAAAGGTTTATAGTTCTATATCTGTTATTGGGAAGCGTTACATTCATAAACGCCCAAAATACAGAATATATGCTGTCAAGCGAATACAAGCAGGCAATAAGGCAGGAATTTTACAGGCTTGTTAACGCTCACAGAAAAGCTAATGGAGTAAGAGAACTGGAAGTTCACGCAAAACTGGAAGAGTACGCGGATATAAGGGCTTTCGAGCAAAAAGCCAGGTTTGGGCATACCAGACCGGACGGCACTCCCGCAGGAAGCGGATGGTATAATTCGCAAAATTTTATGAACACCAGATTTGCGGAAAACGCCTTTAGCGTACATCGATTAGACCCAGACCCTGTAAAGGCTGCTAATTATCTTTTTACAAGATGGAGAGATTCAGCAGGCCACAATAGACATATGCTGTTTAATTTTTCGCCGCCCATTCAAATGGCATTGGGCATTGTTCCGGAGCTTGATTCAAGCGGGCGGGTAGCATCGGGAGCAATCTGGGCAACCGGTTTTGATGAGTTTGCCGGCGTATTGCCGGATAACCTTACCAGTATTGGAACCAACGCTTATTTTAATTCTCTGTTTACAAGTGTAACTATACCGTCCACCGTAACCGTTATTGGGTTTGGCGCATTTGATGCCTGTGGATTTCTTGGCAGTGTAACTATACCTGCCGGTGTTACCAGAATAGATGCCAGGGCGTTTTCCCGCTGCGACGAACTTGTCAGCGTAACATTTTTAGGCGTAATCGATGCCAATAATTTTAGATCTAACGATTCTTTCCCGGGCGACTTGCGTACGAAATATCTTGCAGGCGGATCGGGTACTTATACACGACAAAGAGGCTCTAACACATGGACAAAGCAATAATTAAACTAATTAATTCCGGAACATGGCTGATAAACGGTTCCCAAATTATTACTGACGATATTGATGCGGAAGCAAAATTAAAACAGCAGGGTGTAACAGTTTCCAAAGAAGATGCGCGCAAAGGGACAATTTCCCACGGTATTTTAACCGCTCACAAAACACCGCAAAGCGACGAAAAAAACCTTTGCTTAAAATTCGATTCTTTAACCTCGCACGATATAACTTATGTCGGGATAATCCAGACTGCGCGGGCAAGCGGCATGGACAAATTTCCCATTCCCTATGTGCTTACAAATTGCCATAACAGTTTATGTGCTGTCGGCGGCACTATTAACCAGGATGATCATGTGTTTGCGCTTTCTGCCGCAAAAAAATACGGCGGTGTGTATGTGCCGCCCCATTTGGCTGTTATTCACAGCTACAACCGCGAGATGATGGCAGGCTGCGGCAAAATGATCCTTGGCTCTGACAGCCACACCCGCTACGGCGCGCTTGGCACTATGGCGGTTGGCGAAGGCGGCGGAGAACTTGCCAAACAATTAGTGGGCAGAACTTACGATATGGCTTCCCCGCAGGTGGTTGGCGTTTATCTTGACGGAGAGCCTGCAAAAGGCGTTGGTCCGCAGGATATTGCTCTTGCATTAATTGCCGCGGTTTTCGAAAACGGATTTGTAAAAAACAAGGTAATGGAGTTTGTTGGTCCCGGTGTAAAAAAACTTTCGGTAGATTTCCGCAACGGTATAGATGTAATGACAACAGAGACTACTTGCTGGTCTTCGATATGGATAACCGACAATAATGTAAAAACATGGCTTGCAAACCGCGGCAGGGCAGGCGATTACAAAGAGCTAAAACCGGAAAAAGCCGCGTACTACGATTCATTTATTACGGTTGATATGTCAAAAATAGAACCGTGTATTGCGCTTCCTTTTCATCCCAGCAATGTGGTAACAATAAAAGAATTGCAGAACAATGCAAAAGATATTTTGGCAAAGGCGGAAGAAGAAGGATTAAAAGCGCTTGGCAAAGCGGACTTAAAATTGAATCTTGGTCTAAAGTACCGCGACGGCGGTATTTGGGCGGAGCAGGCGATAATTGCCGGATGTTCCGGCGGCATTTTCGAAAATATCATGGCGGCTGCGGATATAATGAATCTGGGCAGCGGTAAAAACGCCAATATTGGCAGCGGTAATTTTACAATGAGCGTGTATCCTGAAAGCCAGCCGACATATCTTGAACTTGTAAAAAACGGCGCAGCGGAAACTTTTATGAAGGCGGGCGTTCTAGTGCGCGAAGCTTTCTGCGGTCCGTGTTTTGGAGCAGGAGACACGCCGGCAAACGGAGAATTGTCTATCCGCCATGTTACACGAAACTTTCCAAACCGCGAAGGCTCCAAACCCGGCGATGGACAGATTGCTTCCGTCGCGCTGATGGATGCCAGATCCATTGCCGCTTCCGCGATAAACGGAGGAAAAATAACCGCCGCAACCGATCTTGATATAAAACTTGGCAAGTATAAATTTTCCTTTGACAAAGGTATATACGATAAAAGGGTTTTTAACGGAACAAGCAATCCGCAGACACAGACAGAATTGGTATTCGGTCCCAATATTAAAGATTGGCCAAAAATACCCGCTCTTCCGGAAAATCTTTTAATTAAAGTGGTCAGTTATATTACAGACCCTGTTACCACAACCGATGAACTTATTCCGTCCGGGGAAACTTCCTCGTATAGATCAAACCCGCTTAAACTTGCGGAATTTACATTATCCCGAAAAGACCCGGATTATGTAAAAAAAGCAAAAGAAGTGCAAGCTTTGGAAGAGAATAGAAATAGGGGAGAAGCAGGCTCGATACTGGAAAAAATAAAAAGCGTTCCCGGCTGTGCGGATATGTCAAGTAAAGATTTTGGAATTGGCAGTGTTATTTTTGCAAAAAAGCCCGGCGATGGTTCGGCAAGAGAGCAGGCAGCTTCGTG
>JAITUR010000025.1 GCA_031286205.1 Treponema sp. | reverse complement strand
ACCGGAAGATTCTCGTACTCTGGGTTGGCTCTTATTCTTTTTAAAAACTCCATACCGTCCATATTAGGCATATTCCAGTCCAATAAAACAAGGTCTACCTTGTTTCTTTCCAGTAATTGAAGGGCTTTAATCCCATCTTCGGCTTCCAGATATTGACTTGGAATTTTTAGCATAGAGAAGGTATTTTTGACAATATTCCTCATAACTATGCTATCATCAACAACCAAAATAGTTTTCATTTCTTTTTAAACCTCTTTAATTTATATGATTTATTTATACAAAATTGTCGTATTTTTGTCAATAGCTATACAGGCGGTTTTTCCCATTTTTTCTGTGATAATTTCACGACCCCCTTTGGCCGGCGAGATGGCAGGATTAATATTATATAAAAAACATTGTTCAATTTTTTGTAAAAAGCCGTTTAAATAAAGGCAGTTCTATCTTTCGCAAAGCATTGGAAATATCGTAACAGTAATCTCCAAGTTTTTCGATTCGCCTAACCAGGTCGATAAAAAATAATTCGGTTTTTACATCTTTGCCTGCTTCTATCCGTTTGCGTCCCAGTTTTTGCAAATCTTTACGAGATTTATTTATAGCTTTTTCCAGTTCATTGGTACGGCCTGACAATTTTAAAGATGAGGGCTGACCCAGCTGTTCCTGCAGATGATCAAGAAATTCGCCTACCATATTTACATAGGGAACAAGTTTGTCCATTTCTTCCTTTTTTAAAATACGGTTTTTCTTTATACTCTTTTCCAAAAGCAAGCTAATGATATAACAGTCATCACTCATTTCCTCGATATAGTTTACAACTCTTAATAGCTGGGAAACTCTGTGTTCTGTGCGTGACGCAAGCTGCTTTCGGGTACATTCAATTAAAAAGGTAGTTAAAGTTTCCCTCATTTCGTCTATATATTCTTCTTTGGGTTTTAAATCTTCGCAGAGTTTTTCAGCAGCACTTTCCTTATTTTCAATTTCCAGCAAGTTCTGCATAAGGCTGCTAAACTGTGCATACATTGACGAGGCTATACCAGCCATATCGCGTATTTCTTTTTCTGCTCGCAGAATATTAAGCTCAGGTGTGCTTGTCTTAACGCTGGAAAGGTATTCAAATTTATAATGTTCTTTCTGTTCTCCCGGTTTTTCAGGAATAATAAAAGATATAAAAGCAGCAAATTGTTTTACAAAAGGAAAAAACAGAATTGTGTTTATTAGATTGAATATTGTTTGCAGCATGGCAAGGTGTACTGTTACGCCAAAGCCAAGAGGCATTCCCAATTTCCATATTTTAGCAATCTCCAGCATACCGGGTCCGGGAGTTATAAAATCAATAAATCTTAGCAATGGTATAAGCAAGGGTAACGCCCAGCAAACCCCAATCACATTAAATAATAAATGAACTATAGCAGCCCGCCTTGCTTCTGTTTTTGCTCCAATAGAAGCCAGTAAAGCATCAATTGTGGTGCCTATGTTGGCGCCAAGAACCATGCCGGCAGCCATTGTATAACTTAAAATCCCGTTATAAGCCATAGTTAAAACAATAGCTGTTGTAGCACTGGAAGAATGTAAAAGCATGGTCATAACAAACCCGACACCTGTTCCAATAATTACAGATAAAAACCCCATTTCTGTAAATTTTGCCAGAGCTTCAACATTAATTAATTTATTAATACTGCTCATTTCCTGAGTAAGAAAATGGAGCCCCATAAACAAAAATCCGAATCCCATAACAAAATTACCCAGGCTTCTGTATTTCCATTTTTTAACACCAAGGATAAAACCAATGCCAATAGCCGGCAGAGCCATATTAGAAATTTTTAACGAGAAACCCAGCAGAGAAACAATCCATGCAGTAATGGTTGTACCTACATTTGCTCCCATTATAACCCCAATAGACTGGGTTAGTGTAAGAAGTCCGGCATTTACAAAAGAGACAACCATAACTGTAGTTGCTGACGAGGACTGAATAATTGCCGTAACCGCAAATCCGGTAAGTACACCGGCAAAACGGCTGCCTGTCATTAAATTCAATGTTTTTCTTAAGCGGTCGCCTGCACTTTGCTGTATCCCGTCGCTCATGGTCTTCATGCCAAATAAGAACATACAAAGGCCGCCGACCATGTTTAAAATTAACGATACAATATCCATATTCTCTATAATACAGTGGAAACATAAAAATTGCAATTCAACTATATTCAACATTAAAACCTTTAATAATTATTGACAAAACGCTTATTATTTGATACATTGATCGGGTAAATTATAATTTGGAGGATAATATGGCTAAAGGTATTCTTAAGGAAAAACAAAAAAATAGAAAAATGGAAATGAAGCAAAAAAAACAAAACAAGAAGTTATTAATTATTAGTATTTGTGTTTTAATTACAATACTTGCATTGATTTTTATTTTATACTCAGTAGCTGGAAAAACCAACAACGAAATAGAAACATATAGTAATCATGGTCAAACTATACAATTATTGGCAGATGGAACATTTACTGCAAGGCTAGCGCATAATGTACGAAAAAACGGAACATTTACCAGAACAGTAGAAAATGACAGAACCATTGTTTCTTTTAATGTAAATGGAAATATAGAGATTGGTCAGATTATAAATAATTCGTTATATATTCCTAGAGAATGGGATGATGGACACGGCCATGGAAATGTATTTTCCAAAGTAAGCAAATAAGCCCGAAGCTAAAGTATTTCTTTAATTAGCAATATTTTCATTGCTTTCTTCTTTTACATTTTTATACGCCGGGAATTCCAAGCAAACTAAAGTGCCTTCTCCCGGCTCGCTCTTTATCTTAAAAATACCGCCAAGTATTGCGGCGCGCTCCTTCATACTTATAATACCTATATGGGATTTATCAATGCCGCTTGTAATTTGCCCGCTCTTACCCAAGGGCGATAAAAAACCTTTGCCGTCATCACTGATGCCTACAAAAACTGTCCCGGCACTTTCAGTATCATTTTTTCCTAAACGCATGGTAACAATCGCCTCGTTTGCGTTGGCATGTTTTTCTATATTTGTAAGAGCTTCCTGGATAATCCGGTAAACTTGCAGCCGTTTTTCCATAGTAAGAAATTCAAGCTTGACATCACCATCAATTTCCGCATGGCAATCTATCCCTGTTTTTTTGCCAAAATCAAGACAAAGCTGTCTTATAGCATCGGGCAATTCGCTAAAACGAAAATCCGGCGGAATAAGTTCGTTGCATATATCCCTTGTTTTTCTAATAAGACCTGCCATTAATGGTATTGTTTTTTCGCTTAACTTTTCTCTTTCGGTTTTTTCTTCCGTGTTGCCTATCTTCTCTGTTTCTAAAAGCAAATAGCGTAAATCCTGAATTATCGTATCGTGCAATTCGCGGCTAATTCTGGAGCGTTCTTCATCCTGAGCAAGCATATAAGCGTGCGAAAAAATTGTTTTTTCAGTTTCCCGCATTAACGAACGGGTAAAAGACTTGTATAAAAACCAGATAAGCAGCGCAATAATTACGATAAATATACTGAGCGTAATAAGCAGGCGAAAATAAGAGGTGCTGACATACCGCTGAGCATCAATATCAATCATTAGTAGACGGATAAGGCTTCCGGAAATTTCAGCCGACACTGCTCTTGCCCTTTCTACATCTCCGGAAGCAATGGAATCGCGAAAAACCAATGTCAAATCCGAAACAATTCCGGCTTCCTGAATATCCGCAAGAGGATATGTCATAAGGTTTCGTTCGGTATGAGGCGAAAAAAGAATAGCTCTGTATGTATGAAATAATGTTGATCCCTGAAATTGCTGAAGAGACAAGTAAAAAACATCAATTTTATCTATCAAAACTTCGATTGAATTTGCATCCATATCTGCGGTAAAACGCTGCTCGATGTCGATCCACCGGTTTACTATGTCCTGTATATTGGGCGGATCGGGTTTTTCCAATCCTTGGGGCAGCTTATCCCGGCCAGCGCAGGATAAAAAGAGAGCAGCAAGTAATACACATAAAACCATTCTCATAAATATATAGTATACAAAAATAAAATTTTTTGATACACTTTAATAATGGCACACATTCAGTCCGCTAAAATAATTAAACTTGTTGTTATATGCATTTTGGCATCTCTAGCGAATATTTTTCTTAGTGTTTTTTTTAGGAGTTTTCTGGGGTTTCCGCTGTTTCTGGATACGGTATTTACGGCGGCAGTTACTTTTGCGTTTGGTCTTATACCCGGCATTGCTGTTGCGGCGCTTAGCTTGCTTATTCCTTGCATCTACTACAAAAGCATTAACTTTTTTATCCTCTGCAGTATTGCGGAAGTTTTATTGATACACACGCTTAAACCTGCTCCCATGAATATTCCTGATTTTGCCCCAAAAGAAAAAATAATCGCTTATTACACCAGTATTGCCGCCAAACTTATGTTTTTATACATAATCTGCGCCATTACAATAAGTGTTTTGGGCGGAGTCATAGATTATGTATCCCAGGTATTTTTGGGAAAGCATTATTTCAGCGTAGAAGATAATTTTAAACTCAGCCTTATTATGAACAATCTTCCGATTCTGGCAGTAAATATTTTATCCAGAATTCCCGTAAACATTGTAGACCGCTTCATCGTTATCTTTGGCGGATATTTCATATCCCGCGGACTGGTAAAGATTAAGCTTGTTTAGTGCTTAATTCTTCCATAGCCTTGATTTCTCCCTTGTATCATGTTATATTTTATCCATGACCATGACACAAATTGTTAAAGTACCGGATAATCGCCGGATAACACTTGAAGTTCCTCTTGAAATACCGGCAGGAAAGGCGCAAGTTGAGTTTAAAATAATACCGTTTGTTAAGAAAGAAGAGAAAGAGTCTGATACAGGGCAAATTCGTCTTACAAAAGAAATTATTGAAGAAATGGAAAAAAACTCACCCACTTTGCACAAGTTGGCTGGCATTTTACATACTGACATGACAATAGATGAAATCCGTATGGCGAGGCTGGCAAAACATTTATGAAGAAAATTCTTATTGACACCAATGTTGCACTTGATATTTTGCTTAAACGCAAAGATTATCCCAATGCTAAGGTTGTTTACTTGCTGGCGGAAAAAAATCAAATTGCCTGCTTTATTTCCGCCTCGGCTATAACTGATATTTTTTTCCTTTCCAAAAACGATCTCGGAAAAAACCCACAAAAGAAGCTCTTAAAACCCTTCTTTCTATTTTCAAGCCAGCTACTGTAACAGATAATCATATCTTCCAAGCGCTTAATTTGGATTGGAACGATTTTGAAGATTCTGTTCAATATGTTGTTGGCGAAAGTCTTTCTGTCAATTACATTGTTACAAGAAATATTAATGACTATATCTCCGGCACTATTCCTGTTGTAACCCCTGAACAATTTATACAGATTATTGCACAAGACGATAAACAGTAAACAATCAACGAGAAAGATTATACGAATCTGCTGGTTATGCAGGAAACTATTGGAAAGAGATTTGTAAAAGGTATTATTATCTATACCGGAACAGAACTTTTACAGGTTCGCAAAGATATTTGGGCAGTACCCGTGTGGTATTTCTTTTATTTTTTTGGTAGTGAATAAAAAATTTATCCACTACCAAAAAATGGTATCTATTACCATGCGATACTTCTGTCTAAATTCTCCCTAATTTGATCATAGAGCCACCTAGTGTTATCCTGCTTTGCATTACTGCTTGGTAAATATTTTTGGCGATCCATCACTGCCAACGCTAAACCTTGCAACTGATGGTTCAGTTTTGCTAAAAAATATAAATAAGGAATATGGCTCACCAACTGTGTAAGTGTACTCCATATCACTCTCAGTAACAGTGCCTGTAATTTTATAACCATCGTTATTATATACTTCTGTATTTCTTCTGCTCTCAGATATTGCCTCGTTTTGTTTCACAGCAGTCCACTCTACAGGAGTAAATTTAACAGTAAAATGAGCCGTAAATCCAGCAAAAGAACCTCTATCACGAAATGTAAGCGATTCTGAATCTATTTGCCATCGTTCATTGCTGTCGTCCTGAGTCCATGTTCCGTAATAAGTGGATTGGCTTTTAATTGCTCCACCCGAACAGCCTGCCATTGCAAACCCGATCATCGCAACCAAAGCAATAATCCCTATAAATTTAACTGTGTTTTTCATAAAACACTCCTTTTTGCGAACCCTGCTTTTGCGGCAGGAAATCACGATTTTTAACCCGCCCATACAGGCAGATTTACAATAATTGTAAAATGCAATTTGCATTAAAACATCCGGGTAAAACTCACAATTTTTAAGGGGGAATGTCATATTTTTGGGAAAAAACTCACAACTTTGGAGGGTTTCTGCATTAACTGATAAAGCAGCTCACTCCACTTGTAGAAGGTTGCCCAAAAGTCTTAAAAGTGGTATATTATTGTGTATAGAAAAGTACATTTTGGAGGTATATATGCTAGTTGTAACAGGAATATTTGATAATGAGCGTTTTATCCCCGATAGTCCGGTTTCCATACCGCAGAAAAAAAAGGTATTAGTTACAATAGAGGATAGCCTTGGCAAAGATATTATAACAAAAAAAACTACTGAAAATAAATGGCGAGAAATAGGCGAGGCAATACTTAACTGCGATGAAAAATTAACAGGCTGTCCTGCAACTGTTCAATTTAGAACAATTAAAGAAATAGAAACTTTATGAATAAATACGCTCTTGATACCGATATTGTAACTTATTACTTAAAGGGCAATAAAGACATAATTAATCGTGTTTCCACTGAGGCTGATAATTCTAATACAATTGTCATTCCACCAATGGTATTTTATGAAATAAAACGGTGGTTATTAACGATCAATGCCAGTAAAAAATTGGCAATCTTTGAGTATATGTGTTCACTATCTGGTATTTGTGCAATTGAAAAAGAAACGCTCGAAATCGCCGCTGCAACATATTCCAATTGTCAAAAAAAAGGCATTGTCATAGGAGATAATGACATTTTAATCGCTTCATTTTGTATTTATCATGATATTACTCTTGTTACAAATAATGAAAAACATTTTAAGAGTATTCCAAATTTAAAATTTGTAAACTGGTTATAGTGTTGGTAAAGACTAAGCCTATTTAGCGTTGTTTGAACGAATAGCCGCAAAATGTAAACTTCAAAAAGACCTAAAAAATAATCCCCCTTAAAGCAGCTTTAGTTATGGGAAAAGACTAATGCTTTTGATGTAGAAATTGTTGATTATCATTGAGGGTTTTTCTCGCGCAATTACACCGCAACCCAATCTGCACAACCGCTAATTCGTTACAACACAAGGATTTATCTAATCAGCGGTTTTCTTCAGGGTTACGAAAACTTCTAAAAACTGAAGTTTTTAGAAGTTCCCTAACTCCATTTTTCAACTTACTGTTCATGGGAGGTTTCGTTTAATTTGATGCTTATCTCGCCGGCAATTTTAAGAGTCTCGCCATTAAGTTGGTCAATGCCGTGAGCTGTTGGCTCTTCATTATGAGCGACTATATGACCGCTAATCCCGTGGGGCGTGTCAGTTATATCAGTAATATGCCCGTTTAAATCTCCAGAAATTCCAGTAATAGCGATTCTAAGTTCCCCATCGTTGTAACCTTCTACTTCGGGTAGGTAGGGAACTGGGTCAGGAACAAATTCAGGTTCGATTATAGCAAAAGGAGGGGTAGGCTGTCTTACAGCAGGAATATAATCTTTTATAAACCAGAACTCCTGTGGTTGTTCGCCATCATTTCCCCTAACAGTAAATTTTTGTCCCTTAAATCTTGTATTTCCAGGTATCTGTTCTTTTGCTTGTTCTAAACTATCAAATAATCCCTTAGCATCAACTGGTTGTGCTACGCTTAAATCAAAACTATATGGCCACGGTTGTTTAATCATTTATTTCTCCTCGATTCATTTCTTAATAATTAGTATTAAGATTTCAATTACTTTGAAAAGTTATAAAAAGATACTAAAAATTTATTTTTATTCCAACTAATATCGGAGATAACTCTAATTGGTGGTTTCTCACATCTGGTGGTACTACCAGATGTGCATCTGGTAGTAGAGCAAAGCCCGATATTAGTTAATTCGCCTCCGCGGATTTGGGCGTATATTCCCCCGAGGGTAACTCATTCGGAATATACGCCCTCGTTCATTTTAAACCAATAAAAAACCCCGGAATGACCGGGGTTTTTGTGTTTAATATTTTACATCGTGTGTGGCATTATAGGGATTTATATTTACATTAAATACATAAATATAACTTGATTGACCATTTATTATTTCACTATATCTAGTCCAAGTTACTCCAGGATATAATGGAGTTCCTGATTGCTCTATAACTATATCACCAAATTCTTCAGGTGTAATAATGAAATAATATCCAATTTGATTATTCCAAGTAATGCTTTTATTTTCTTTTTCAGTTGTTTCGGTAGATAATCTATCTATAATACCTGTTCCACCATTATCAGCACCGTATACATAACCGCCACCATCACCAGGATAGTGGTCACTCATTGGTCCACCATTTAATATTGCTGTTAAACCATCGATACTAAATGCTGTAAAGTTAGCATTACCTTCTGTTGTTGAATCGTTAGGCCAGAAAGCTCCCCAGTAGAAATCACCAGTATTAGCCGCTTTTTCCTCAAACCTAGCGACCAATTCAATCGGCTCTGTAATTATTGTATCAAAGTCAAATTCAAAACCTTCTAAATTCCAGCCTTTAAATTCCCAGCCATCTTTCTCAGGTGTATCACCTTCGTAAACCGCTTTATTTCCGTGCGCTACCCAAATACCTTCTTCGCTGCCTTCAATATTAAAGGTAACTCTATATTTGTATTTTGCCCAGAGGGTTAGAATTTCTTCTATCGGGGAGCTTATATTCCATTCATTGCTAAATACATGATTGGCATAATTGCGATATAATCCTACAAATTCGTGGTCATCGTCGATATAGAGGTAATTGCTAACAAAATTTCCTGGAAGTACTTCGCCGAATTCAATATCTTCGTTGGTATAGAAGTTGGGGCTGTTCCAGAGATTAATTGTTAAGGGAAGTGGCTGGGTAGTATCAATCCACTTTGCATATAAAGTTATATTACCTGTAACTGTATCATTATCAAAATCCCAAACCTGTGTAAGCTCTTCATTTTTGTACCAGTTATTAAATGCGTGCCCATTTTTTGTTGGATTATCCGGTTTCGTAACAGTAGAACCATGAGTAACATTTTCAATAGACTCTACTTCACTTCCGCCATTGCTGTCGAAAGTTACACTGTACTTGTTAACTTCACCCCCGGTATCGGGAGGGGGACATCCAATAAATGCCACTAAAACCACTAGCGTAAAAACTAAAAATCTTTTCATTTTTCTTCTCCTATTCTTTTATGAAAGCTGCTATTTCACAGCAAATCACGATTTTTAACCCGCCCATACGGGCAATTTACAATAATTGTAAAACACTATTTTAATTAAAACATCCGGGTAAAACTCACAATTTTTAAGGGAAAATGCCGTATTTTTGGGAGAAAACTCACAACTTTGGAGGGTTTAGAGCTTTTGCACTTCTTCGCGGTTTGAACAGCCGGCTTTAAAGTATATTTTACTAATGTAGTTTTCTACGGTTTTAACGCTTATACGCAGCGCCTCGGCAATTTGCTTGTTTGTTTTATTTATCTTAATTAAATTAATTACATCCAGTTCCCGTTTGGAAAACTTTGCGTATATATGGGAGGTTTCGTTTAATTTGATGCTTAGCTCGCTGGAAACATACACCTTTCCGCCAAGTATTGTGTCTATTGCTTTTAACAGTTCCGCCTTGCCGCCTGTCTTTTGCAAAAAACCTGCGGCTCCCAATTTTAAGGCAGTTTGTATTTTAAATGCATCTCCAATGGCGGAGCAAACCAGCACAGGCGGCCTGGGTATTTTTTTATCGGCACAATAACTTGTCAGCATTGGAAGAAAATTAAGTCCGTTTTCTTCGCCTAACAGCACATCAAGAATAATCAGTGCCGGCAATGTTTCCTGATGCGCCGCTTTTTCGATAATGCCCATTGCCTCTGCAAGTGTCTGCGCTTGTCCGCAGACCGTAAAAATGCCGGTTGCCTCTAAGATCGATACTATTCCGGCATTTAACATTGGATGGTCATCTATTAACAAAACTTCCATAAACGCTGTCTAGGGTTTTTGACCCATCTGCTGCAGTTTTTTTATATCCTCTGCGGTAATGCTTAATTTGCCATCGGATTTTCGTGTGGCAATTTTTTTAAAATACTCGCTGTACTTTACATCTTCCATGGCTACATGAGACAAAACCCAATCTTTAAGAAACCTTGCAAAACTTACAAGAACAAGTCTTTTTCCTCTTTGAAAATCTTTTATAGATTCTACTACTTTTATAATAAATTGCTGGTGGGTTTTTTTATGTGCAAAATAGTCTGGGAAACCGGTTCCTAACATATACCTTTCTTCGGTTGCAAAGTGAACTTTTACATAATCCACAGCCTTGGCCATTACTTTATTAAAATATTCGCGCTCGGCTTCTTCGTCCCCTGTAGAATTATTAAACAATTCATTTACAAAATCCAAAAGCCCCTTGTGCTGATCATCGATCAACTTTATTCCCATGGAATATCTATTGCTCCAGGTAACATGCTCTTCTTTTTGACGCGGCACGACACGGCGATCCTGGCCTGCTTGACGCGGCACAGCGCGGCGATCCTGACCTGTACGACGCTCTTCATAAGATAATTGCGAATTTTCCATAATCTACCTCCAACAGTAATATTATATATTTATTAATAAATAAAACATCCGGGTAAAACTCACAATTTTTAAGGGAAAATGCCGTATTTTTGGGAGAAAACTCACAGTTTTGTTCCATACTGCAGCAACTTCTCCACCTGTAGAAGTTTTTTTGCGCTGCAATCTTTACAACGGTATTCAGGTTCTTTATCGTCGATTCTGGAATAACCCTGCCATTCTACAATGCGATACCCCTTGCTGATAACTCCGCAGTCATGACAACTAACGCCCTCTTTTATTTCCCAAAGGGGGTTGCGGGAACGGCGGTTGCGGAAAATAAATTTGTCTACCCAAAAAAAGATAAGCGCGCCTATAAAGTTTGCAATAATCGTTATCCATATTGCATTTATATGTCCGGTAAGAAGCCAAATTACGCCATACAGAATTGGCGTACTTAACTGCCAACGGAGTATATAAAGACAATATTTTTTTAGCATACCCTACCGTGCCAACAATCTGTTAATCCGTTTTACAAAGTCCGCAGGGTCAGTTAATTTGATACCTTCCACCAACAATGCTTGATCCAAAAGTACGCCTGCGGTGTCGGCAATGAGTTCTTCGTTGTCAACATCTTTAAGCCCCGCAACAATTGGGTGGTCGCCATTTACTTCCAAAATTGGCTTGATATCGGGCATGGAGGTTTGCCCCATTGCCTTAAGCATTTGCGCCATTTGCATTGACGGATCTTTATCATCGGCGACAATGCAGGACGGCGAATCGTGCAGACGGCGCGAAAGTTTTACATCTTTTACACGGTCGCCAAGCGCCTTTTTAAGTTTTTCTATAACAGGTTTGGCTTCTTTTTCGGCAGCTTTGTTTTCCTTTTCGCCCAACTCTTCGTCCGCACCTGCGCGATTAACCGCCTTAATCTCCCATGTTTGAGCTTCGCTCTTGCCGTCTGTTCCCGGGATCTCTTTCCTGTAAGTATGCAATGTCGGAATTACAATATCGTCAATGTCATCGCTCATTATTAAAACTTCGATTTCTTTTGCGCGGTAAGCTTCCAGAAGCGGAGACGCTCGCAGGGTTTTTTCGTCGCACCCGCTGGATGTGCCGCCGCCTGTTATGTAATAAATATGTTTTTGGTCGCTCTTCATGCGGCTGGTATAATCCGCAAAACTTGTCCAGCCATCGACTGTTGTGCTTTTAAAACGCACCAGTTCTTGTAATGCTTCGCGGTTGGAAAAGTCCTGATAAAGCCCTTCTTTAAGCGGACGGTTAAATTGTTCTATAAAGGTTTCCCATTTATCTTTTGCTTCGTCTCCGCCGCTTACAGCATTGTCCGCCATTTGTTTAAACTCGGACAGCAATTTTTTTACCGAAGCGCTTTTAATATTAAGCAAAACTTTATTTTGCTGCAAAATCTCGCGGCTTACATTAAGGGGTAAATCTTCGGAATCAATTACGCCGCGGACAAAACGCAAATAAGTTGGCATAAGTTCTTTGTCATCATCGGTTATAAAAACTCGTTTTACATACAATTTTACGCCGGGTTTGTAATCGACACTGTAAAGATCGAACGGCGCTTTTTTGGGAATATAAAACAGAGTGGCGTATTCCAAAGAACCTTCGGCTTTTGTGTGAATATAATGCAAGGGGGCATCGCTGTCATTGCCAATCTGCTTGTAAAAATCGTTATAGTCTTCTTCTTTCAGATCGGTTTTTGAACGCCGCCAAAGCGCAGTGCCGGAGTTTATTCTATCGGTTTTGGTTGTACTGCCTTTTTCGTTGCCCTTGTCGTCCCATTCTTTTTCATCATAAGTAAGGTAAATTGGAAAGGCAACATGGTTGGAATATCTTTTTATAATGTCTTCGATCGACCAGCGGTTGGCGTATTCTGTTCCTTCTTCTGTAAGGCGCAGGATTACGGTTGTCCCCTGGCTGTCGCGGTTTGCATTTTCGATATCGTAGCCTTCCTTGCCGTCGCTGGACCATTTCCATGCGGCATCTTCGCCGGCTTTGCGCGAAACTACCTCGATCTTGTCGGCAACCATAAAGGCGGAATAGAAGCCCACGCCAAACTGACCAATTAAATTGGAGTCTTTTTTTGCATCTTCGGCAAGTTTTTCCAAAAAGGCGCGTGTGCCGGAGCGGGCAATTGTTCCCAGCGAGTCGATTAAATCCGCTTCGTTCATGCCAATTCCATTGTCGGAAATAGTCAGGGTTTTGGCATCCTTGTCAAAGGAAATGTCGATGCGCGGATCGAACGACAGGGATTTAAAAGCCTCGTCTGCGACAGTTAAGTATTTAAGCTTGTCCAAAGCGTCGGATGCATTAGAGACAAGCTCCCGTAAAAATATTTCCCTGTTGGAATAAAGGGAGTGGATAATAAGGTGTAGTAATCTGCTAACCTCGGTTTGAAACTGATGTTGTGCCATATCAATAATATAAAAAAAAGCTGTATTATGGTCAAGTAGCAAATTAGTGCCGGGTACCGAGGAAAAATTGTCCGCAGAGATAGCGCGGATTTTTTAACTCCGCTATCTTTAATCTGTGTAAAATCTGTGTTACAATAATATTAATGCTAATTTATCACGGAAGCAATGTTACAGTCGAAAAACCCAAGTTAATCTTGCCAAACCGCGCTTTGGATTTTGGAAGCGGTTTTTATACAACCATGAATTTGACGCAGGCAGAAAGTTTCGCAAATAATGTGGTAAACCGCAGCGAAGGACAAGGTGTCCCAACTATCAGTTATTACGAAGTTAATTATAACAGGTTATTGTCTGAATTTGATGTTTTAATATTTGACAAACCCGATGATAAATGGCTTGATTTTGTTTATGCTAATCGAACTGCAAAATATTCAGGGAAATTGCATGATATAATTATCGGTCCGGTCGCAAATGATACTGTATATAGAGTATTCAGGCTATTCGAAAATGGCGATATAGACAGGGAAACCGTTATTAAAAAATTAAAAGTTGCCGAATTATTTAATCAAATCACATTCCGCACAGAAAAAGCTATCGCAGAGTTAAAATTTATCAAAAGCGAGGAATTAAAAAATGGATAATGACAGCTATATAGGTTTTATGGCGCTGCATTCACACCCTATTGTAGAAAACCTTTCCCAGATGCAAAATATACCTAAAAAAAACGCCCTTGATTTATTTTACAATTCAAAAATTTACAGATTGTATGAACGAGAAAATACAAAACTTTGGCATTTTAGCAATGTTGCGCTTACGGATTTACTTAATCAGGAAATAACTACAGGGCAAATTAAGTTCCCCATAGAAGGTTGATTTATTATGCACAAAGACGATTTAAAACATACAGATTTTGTAATTTATTGCATCGAAACTTACAAAGGTATAAAAAAGCTGGACGGTAAAACTGCGTATCAAAAATTAAAATTGGCAGGCGCTATTGATTATATCGATAAAAACTACGGCGCATTACATACTTTTGGCGATGAACATATAGTATGGAACATAGATGAATATTTGAAGAACTGTAAGGGTTTGTAGTAACTACCGCTCCTAAACACCGCCCTTACCACTCTCCAAAACCTGTAATTACATCACGCAGGAAATATGCGCTGTCCTTAATTGTGCGTTTTAATGTTTTAAAATCAACATGGATAATGCCAAAGCGTTTTGTGTAGCCAAAAGCCCATTCAAAATTATCCAAAAGCGACCACACGAAATAACCCTTTAGCGGAACTCCCTCTTTTATTATATCTGCACAGATTGCAAGATGCTGCTGTAAATATTTAACCCTTTGCGAATCATGAACTCTGCCGTCGGCAACCACATCTTCGCAGGCACAGCCGTTTTCCGTAATGTAAATGGGAATTTCCTTATCTGCATTAAACGCACCCTTCGAAATTTCCGCAATCCATTTAAGCTGCCGTTTAAGTCCATAAGGCGTATAAGGCCAACCCATAGCCGTTGCCTCCTGCCAAAAACTTTTAAACGAAAATTTATACGGAGCATTGTTGTCGGCAAATGCAGGACTCTCGCTGTAATAATTAACACCAAGAAAATCGATAGGCTGCGCGATTATTTCCATATCGCCGTCTTTTACAGGCAGTTTTAGTCCCAGATCTTTTGTAACAAGCTCCGGATACCCCTTGCCCAAACATGGAAAAATAAAAACCTCGGTATAAAATGCTCTGGCAATATCTGCGGCTTTTTTATCTGCTTCGCTTTTTGTTGCAGGGCGCGGCGTACTTGGATTCCATGTTATGCCGATTGGTGCTTTTAAACCGCTGGCGCGATACTCCTGCACAGCAACACCATGAGCCATATTAACATGATGAACCGCAGCCAATGCTTTATCTTGATCTTTAATTCCCGGCGCGTGTACGCCAAACAAATAACCAAGATAAGCCACGCAAAAAGGTTCGTTTATTGTTATCCACATATCAATTAAATCGCCAAGTTCTTTATAACAGGTTTTGGCATAATTTCTAAAAGCGTCTACTATCGAACGGTTAGCCCAGCCGCCTGCATCCTCCAGCGCCTGAGGCAGATCCCAATGATAAAGAGTGGCGCAGGTTTGAATACCCCGCTTTTTTAATTCCTTGCAAAGATTACGATAATATTCGATTCCTTCCTTATTTACATTACCTGTTCCCGAAGGAAAGATTCGCGGCCAGGCAATGGAGAACCGGTAACTTTTAAAACCCAGCTCTGACATTATTTCGGCATCTTCGACATAGCGATGATACTGATCGCAGGCAACATTCCCATTTTCGCCGGCATAGACTGCCCCGGGCCTGCGAGAAAAAGTATCCCAGATACATTCTCCTCTGCCGCCTTCGTAAGCTGCGCCCTCCACCTGATAACTGGCTGTAGCTGTTCCCCAAAGAAAATCTGCCGGAAAATCGAGTTTATTCATATTTAACCCTGCCTTGACTAATGTTAACATTAACTATATCATATACTTAATGAATAAAAAAGTTGATAATGTTCCTAAAGTGCCCAAAATACTTGGCAAATCCAGTTATTTTAAGCGTTCATGGATGCTTTATCTTATGCTTTTGCTTCCAATAGCTTTTTTTACTATATTTCGATATATTCCAATGACAAATATAGTTATTGCTTTTAAAAATTACAATATTTTTCATGGTGTTTGGGCAGCAAGCGAAGAAAAATACTGTCACGAACTAGAACTTAACCTGACGGTTTCAGATACTGACAGAACAGGCGCAACTTCGATGGGCGGGGATCTTTTGAGCTTTCTTCTTGCTACACAAGAACCGGAAGAAAAAACGGAAGGTGCTCCGGAAGATATTCCCGAAGATATACCGGCTATATCAGAACTGATAGAAACAGAAGATCCTGCGGAAGCAGAGGGTTTAACAACTATATTACAAAGTGCGGGGTTAACAAGAAGCGAGGGACACACTATTGCCTGCGGGCGCACTATTTGCTGTGAAGTTTACGGCCATAAACAAAACTGCAGCCACTGGGTTGGCTTTGACTGGTTTAAAACAGCATTTCAATCCAGGGATTTCTGGAGAGCAATCCGCAACACTTTATGGTTAAATTTTCTAGATCTTTTAATGGGCTTTCCCGCTCCAATCATTCTTGCGCTTTTATTAAACGAGCTTATTTTTCGTAATTTTAAAAGAGTAACCCAAACCATTATTTATCTTCCCCACTTTTTATCGTGGATTATAGTATCCGGTATTGCAACCAGACTTTTAGCGACTGAAACCGGCGTTGTTAATATCTTTCTTGCGGAAAATTTAGGAATGGATAAAATCAATTTTCTTATGGATAAGGGGAATTGGGTTTTAACATATATTCTTTTTGGCGTATGGAAGGAAATGGGCTGGGGTACCATTATTTACCTTGCCGCAATTACAGGCATTAATCCCGAATTATACGAAGCGGCGGAAGTTGACGGCGCAGGGCGTTGGCGCAAACTTTGGAATATTACCCTGCCGGGAATTCGCCCGACAATTGTTATCTTGTTAATTATGAATATAGGACGAATTCTGGGTATAGAGCTTGATCGTCCGTTTACAATGGCAAACCCCATTGTAAGAGATGTAGCGGATGTATTATCGACATTGGTGTATCGCGTGGGTATACAATCATTCCAATTCTCGCTGACTGCGGCAATAGGACTTTTCCAATCTATTATTTGTGTAATATTCCTTGTAGCAGCCAACACAATAGCAAGAAGACTTGGCGAACGGGGAATTTGGTAAGGAGAAAATATGATTATTAGAACAAAAAAAGCAAAAATCGGGGACTTGATCGTAGCGGCAATTTGTCTTGGCGCAGTTCTTCTTTGCATTCTTCCCATGATAAATCTTCTTGCACAGTCTTTAAGCAGTTCTCAGTCCGTTATTAATAACAAGGTTAAATTTATTCCGGTTGTTTACAAAGCCGAGAATCACTCTTTCCGCACCGGAGCAACTTTGGAATCTTACAGATATGTATTTTTAGACAAAGATTTTACCCGTTCCATGTGGTGGACTGCAATTCTTACGATAATTTGCACCCTTGTTTCGCTTGCAATGACAATTCTGTGCGCATATCCGCTTACCTATGGATGGCTAAGGGGAAAAGGCCTTATCAATACAATAATAATTTTTACAATGTACTTTAATGCGGGAACAATTCCAAACTATATATTAATGAGATCCCTTGGGCTTCTTAACAATCCGCTTGTTTTAATTATACCTAACTGTCTTTCGGTTTTTAATATGATAATTCTACGAAGCTTCTTCTTTGGAATACCGGACAGTTTAAGGGAATCCGCAGAGATCGACGGAGCAAATCCGTTTACGGTTTTAACAAGAATTTACCTGCCCTTGTCGGGACCGGTACTTGCAACCCTCTCGCTTTTTTATGCGGTAGGGCGCTGGAACGGATTTGGCGATGCCCTTCTTTACATTAATCGTGCGCCGCAATGGGTTCCCATTCAGTTAAAGCTTTGGCAGCTTATTCAAGACACAACTTCTATAGATTTTACTACAGTAGAAATGGTTGCCGGAAATATTCCTATAGCATCAGATGCCATAAAAGCGGCGGCAATTATGTTTGCAACTGTCCCAATCCTTATTGTTTACCCCTGGTTACAACGATATTTTATAGCGGGGGTTACAATTGGAGCGGTAAAAGGTTAGAATTATTTAGTATGTTACCGGGTACAAGAAGCCCGGATATCATAAGAAAATTCGAGGAGGATTTTATGAAAAAATTGGCATTAGTTCTGGTTATTTTATTAGTAGCCATGACTCTTGTAACCACAGGCTGTAATAGGGAGCCTGCCCAGCTGACCGTAGAAATTTTTAACCGCGGTACATCTGACGGAAGATCCCTGGCAGATGACAATGAATGGACTAACTGGGTAAAAGAAAAGGTAAAAGCCGATCTTAATATCGATATTACCTTTGTCCCCGTAGGACGCTGGTCTGAAAACACTGACATTGTAAACTTGATGGCATCCGGCGATGCACCGGATCTGTGCTACACTTATGCCGGCGACATGGTTGCCAGCTTCCGTGATCAGGGCGGTATTTTAAATCTGGCTCCGCACATAGACCGCCATCTGCCGGATTTAAAGAAATTGCTCGGCGAAGATCCCGCGTTCCCCGGTAAAGATTTTATTTACCGCAACGCAGACCCGCAAACCGGACACATTTACTCGATCCCAAGCTATCGCGTAGCATTGGCACAAAGAAATGTGTTTATTCGCAAAGATTGGCTGGACAAACTTGGTCTTGGCATTCCCCAAACACCGGAAGAATTTTATGCCGCTCTTGTCGCTTTCCGTGACAATGCCGCAGCTTTGGGTGTATCCAGAGTCGTTCCTTTTGGGCAGAACAACGATGTCCGCTGGGGGTTAGCTAACCCAATGAATCACTTTATCCAGGAATTAAGTGACAGAGATCGCTGGGTTTACAGCATCCACGAGCGCAATATTTTAATGCCGGGTTATAAAGACGGCGTACGCGAAATGAACAAATGGTACAATGAAAGAATCATTTACCAGGACTTCCCGCTTATGACAACTACTGAAGCATTCTTTAATCTTATTAAAAGCGGCGTTGTCGGCGCATTCTGCCAAAACTGGGATCTTCCGTATCGCCAGGACAGCAGAATTCTGGAAGACCTTCAGGCAAATGTTCCCGGAGCAAATTATGTTGTTGTTGATTGTTTTAAAAACAAAGACATAATGGACAAAGTCGGCTTGCAGATATTTATTCCCAAGACCGCCGAAGCAAAAGGTTCGCACATTGCCGCTCTTCGCTATCTTAACTGGCTTGCAAAACCGGAAAATTTCGGTTTCCTCCAGCTTGGTCATGAAGGCGTAAACCATGTTCTTATTAATGGTATTCCCAGTATTCAGGGACGCCCTGCCGGCGACAAATGGTTCCAGAACTCTCCGCAAAACATTGATATGACAATGCCAATGAACGGCGTAGAATTGGGAAGCAACGAAAAGAACGCCAGAGTATTGGCGTTAAGCTATGGCGCAATTCCTGCAGAAGTAATCGTAGAAGCATACGCGACATCTGTCCGCGGAGCCCGCTCTGCTGCCGTATATCAGGCAACAACAACTGTTAACCAGTATGCCGCAGACCTTCAGGCAAAAGTAGATACACTTCTTGCACAGGCAATTCAATGCCGCCCTGCGGACTTTGATCGTATCTGGGATGCCGGTGTAGCAGATTTCCTTGCTACCGGCGGACAAGAAGTTCTTGACGAAAGAGCGTCACTGTACCCCGCAAGATAAACGCAACGCGTAAAGCATTAAAAAACCCAGCATCTAAGAATTTAGGTGCTGGGTAATTTTTTGCTTGTTTAAGTTTTAATTTCTAAAGAATGTAATTTCCGTAATTTCGATATAGGCTACAGCGACATCCGCATTTTGGAAAAGAATAATTGTAGGGGGTCTATCCAGGAATACCAGCGCACCCTTGTTTGATGAAACACCGGAAGCTCCGTCGCGGGAACCAAACGGCAATTCGTCTTCTTCGACACTTTCTTCTCCGGGTCTTCTGCCGTTTGTAAGGTTAAACTGCTTTAAAATAATATTACATTTGGTGCTATGTCTGCAATCATCAATAGATTTGCCAAACATAAAACATTCATCGGGGTTATTTTGAGGACCTCTCCAGTCGCCGTCTGGATTATGAATAAAAGACACCATAACCTTGTTATTGGCGGGATCTACTTCTTCAAAATCATCATAGTAATATCTTACCCTAATTCTTACCCTGTTAAATTTATTCCATTCTATATCTTCCGGCATTTCCGGCAAATAAATTGGAAAATCCTGCCATTGCTCTATATGCGCCATGCTGTTCATAACTACATGAGTTTTTCCTTCGCAAGTCGGACAAATACCGCAAGCATCTTCTTTATCTTCGAAAATTCCGTCGCCCAATTTGTAAAGATTTGCGCAAATGGTAGAAGTCCACGGAACAACCGCCGATATTAAGTTTGTTGCCGGCGGAGGGCTGGAGCTGTAAGGGTCTACAAATTTAATGTCTGCATCGGCAAGCAATGTAGAAAGATCGATAGAATAGGGTTCTACTACTATTTTGGGTTTACAGCCGGTTATAAATCCTGCCGCCAAGATTACTGCAATGGCTGCAGCCAAAATTTTTAATGTACTTTTTTTCATTATAAAAACTCCTTTGTATATTTTACGGGGAATAATCCCGTAAATATAGTATAAAGGGTATTATGCCGGAATGTCAACAAAAATGGGGCTGCCGAAAATGCTTTCGACAGCCCCACATCAATTTAATTAATTACAATAATTAATTAAAAGGGAATGAAAAAGAATGTAATTTCTGTTACTTCGACATAGGCTACATTAGAATCAGCATTTTGGAACAGAATAATGGATGGCGCTTTATCCAGGAACATGAAAGATCCTCTTTCCGAAGAAATACCGGAAGCTCCGTCGCGGGAACCGTAGGGGAGTTCGTCTTCTTCAGCATCTTCTTCTCCGGGTCTTCTGCCATTTGTCAGGTTAAATGCTTTTAACGGGGTGTTGGGGCCGGGACCTTCAGCAGGACCTCTCCAATCTCCGTCCGGATCATAAATTAAAGATACCATTACCGCGCTATTGCGAGGTTCAAATGTAACAAAGTCGTCATAGTAATATCTTACCTTGACTCTTGCTCTGTTAAAGCCTGCCCAGTTAATATCTGCCGGGAATTCAGGCAAGTAGAGAGCAAAATCTGCCCATGTTTTTTCCAGTGGATCGGGATTCATAACTACAGTTGTTTTTCCTTCGCAGGTTGGGCAAATACCGCAAACATCGGTCATTCCCAAGAAGATTCCGTCGTCCAAATATTCTTCGTTTGTACAGAAATCAACAGGCCATGGAACTAACGCTGACACCAGGTTTGTTGACCCTTGATTGCTTTTTCCGTCCGCATCTTTAAGCAGCAAAGAAAGATCGATTGTATAAGGATCGTTTCCTGTAGGTGTTTTTTTGCAGCCGGCTGCAAATCCAATAACTAATACCGCCACAAGAGCGATAACCATCAATTTTGATAAATTCTTCATTTTACAAAACTCCTTTGTATTATATTGCGGGACTACATCCCTTAAGTCTCAGTATAAACCGGATAAAACCGGAATGTCAATATATCCTGCGTTATTGTTTAAAGAATGTAAGTTCTACAAGTTCGATAAACCTTACGGGGCTGTCCGGTCCTTGTCTTTGAAGAAGAATGGCTCCAGGGGCTTGAGTAAGAGGGGTTATACCCGCTCCTGCCGGCGAGCTGATTGCTCCGGATCTATTGTTGGAACCGCCAACATTAAAGATTTTTACCGGGGTATTGGGGCCGGGTCCCTGAGGAGGACCTGCAACATCGCCATTGGGATCATACACAAGAACGACAAAAGCGTTTTCGTTGCCTTGTCTTACTTCGGCGCCATTTGCCCTAAAATACTTAAATATTACCCTTATCCTGTTGTATTGCGCCCAGGGAAGGTTTGCGGGGAATGTTCCTTCCGGAAAATTAATTACAAACATTCCATAAGGAGTGTTAATAGGTTCAGAATTCTTTAATTCTCCCAATTTTGATAAATCAACCGTAAAACTGTCCTGAGCAAAAACACCTGCTGTTACAATTAAACACAATACCAATGCAATAGCAAATTTTTTCATATATTTCTCCTGTTTTGATTGTTTAAAAACTTAAAAAAAAGCCCTATCCAACATCTATTTTTAGGTGCTGGACGGGCCTTGATAATAACTCCGATAGATTATGGAGCTTTAAAGAATGTAAGTTCTATAAGTTCGATAGTAGCTACAGCTGAGTTACCTTGTCTCTGCAGTAAAATACCGCCTGGGGCTCTGGTAAGAGGCCTGATTGGGGCTCCTGCTGGTGAGCTTACTCTGACATTGCCGTTTGCGCCGCCGACATTAAAGATTTTTACCGGGGTATTGGGACCGGGGCTCTGGGGAGGACCTTCGAGATCGCCATTGGGATCATAAACAACAACGACCATACAGTTGCTGTTGCCTTGACGAATTTCTGCGCCATTTGCCCTAGAATACTTAAATATTACCCTAATTCTGTCGTAAGATGCCCAAGGAAGATCTGCAGGGAATGTTCCTTCAGGGAAATCAATCTTAAAGAAGGCATAGTCATTTCCACCGCCCGGAGCCGGGGTTAAGCGACCTTCATTCTTGACTGCCGGTAACTTTGACAGATCGACTGTGAAACTGTCCTGAGCGATAGCTATTCCAACTACAGCTAAGCTAAGCACTAACACGATAGCAATTTTTTTCATAAATTACTCTCCTAGATATTTTTTCCGCAGAGCATACGCTCCACTTATTCATTCTACATTAATATAACAATGCCGTCAAGAAAAAGTTTCGTTTTTTATGATGAATTTTGGTTTGTTTGTAGTTAAAAAACCTGTTCCATAACATAAAAAACACTTTCGTCGGTGCCAAAAACTATCCTTTTTCCGGCAATTACGGGGGCGGAAAGGATCGACCCCTCTATTTCCATATCCCAAAGCAGGCGGCCGTCGCGGGCGGACAGGCAAACCAGTCTGGGAGCTTTAAAATCGTCACCCATAACGCCAAAATAAACCCTTCCGCCCGCAATTGTAGGAGCAGAACTGACAGGATAGTCCAAAATCTGTTCCCAGCGGACAGCGCCGGTTTTTGCATGAAAAGCACGGACAACGCAGTCCCCGCCCGCAAAAATTACATAATCCCTCCAAACAGCAGGAGCCATAAAATCGAGTAAATGCATATTCCGCCGGAAAAAGTAATATTCCTCCTCGGGGCTATAACCCGAAAAAACACCGAATGTGCGGGCTTCCCATTGTATCAATCCTGTGTGGCGGTTTATGGCATAAAAAGCAAGCTCTGTTCCTCCCCAAATATCCGCCGTTCCCATGTATAAAAGGTCGCCCTTTACTGCGGAAAACGAATACCATGTCGATCTGATTTCCTCGAAAGGCAAATACCATAAAAATTCTTTGGAATGTATATCGAAAGGTCCTATAAGACTGGTGCGGGTTCCGGTTCCATGATAAATAATTCCATCATCAACAAGGAAGGTATAATTATACCAGCCGGGATTATTCAGCCTGTACTGTTCCTTGCCGTCGGGGGAAAGAAAATAAAATGCATCGGCATCTCCAACAAAAATGATGTTATCGCCGTGTTTTTGGACTAAAGAGTTAATTTCGCCGTAAGCGGAAAAATTCCATATTTCTTCTCCGGTACTGCGGGACAGCGCGTAAAGCTTGCCGTCCTTGCCTCCAAAATAAACCTGATCTTTGTCGGCATACGGAATGGAGTTAATTCTAGACCCGCTTTTAAACACCCACCGCATATATCCCGAATCTGCATCAAGGGCGTAAAAATTGCCGTCGTGGGAGCCAAAATAAATAGTGTTTCCCATTACCACCGGCGGATTAAGCGATTCAAGAATTTCATCATTATCCTGAAGCTTGATCTTCCAGCGCACTCCAAGCGGCGGCGAAATACGGGTAGAGCTTGCTCCCCTGCCGCCTTCGCCCCGAAATTGCACCCAATCGGAACTGCGCGGACAGCCCAAAAACAATAAACCGCAAAGAACGCAAAGAATACGGAACGCACGG
Organism: Treponema sp.; assembly: GCA_031286205.1. GTDB lineage: Bacteria > Spirochaetota > Spirochaetia > Treponematales > Breznakiellaceae > WQXQ01. Next base: position 25,674 of record JAITUR010000025.1, on the reverse strand, counting down.
ATATTTATTTTATTACTCATAAATAAGCCAACCCCCGTAAATTGATAATCCTTATAAACCACCTGTGTAAACCCTTGCTTTTTGTTGTATTCAATATATTGATATATTCCTGCTTAAGCTGATTAAAGCAATTTTCGTTTTCTGTTTTATTATCAAATTCATACCATCTAAGTTTCGAGTAAAGACCGGCAAAGTTCTTAAAGTGATCAAAGCAAACATCAAAATCCTCTGCGCCTCTGTGCCTCTGTGCGAAGGAATTTACAAATAACTCCGAATATTCTGTCGCAGTCCTGGAGGCAGGTTTAATTGGTTTACCGTCTGCGGCAAGGCGTGCCAGCAGCAGTAAATACAAAGCCCGCGCTCCTTCCCGCCCGCCTTTGCGTGTACCAAAATGCAAAACCGCTTCCCGCCCATAACGAAGAGCATACGCAGCAACAAGCAAAGTAACAGCCAATACACCCGCAGCGTGGAATACCGCCATCCACGGGAATTTCCGCACATTGGAGAAAACTCTTTTTTTGTCCAATACGGGAATAACAACATCCCATGTATTAAAGTCGCCGGAAGGAAGAGGCGGAATTGCAAATTGAGTCGCTTCAAAATCCAGCCACCCGTAATTGGGAATATAAAACTGAACCCACGAATGTGCATGAAGATTTGTTACCAAAAATAAATTATCAAAAGGGAATTGCTGAAGAACGGGAATTTGCCTGCGTAAATTAACAAGTCCGCGAAGATGAGCTTCTGTCTGTAAACCTTCGGATACAAGATACCCCGTAACAACACGAGAAGGAATACCCGCCATTCTTCCAAGCAAAGCCAGGCTGTTGGAAAATTCGGTACAGTCGCCGTCTTTGGTTTCGAAAAGAAATTCTTTAATATCCTTTATTGCGGTATCTTCGTTATAACTTAAATTATATTGATACTCCGAAAAAGCGGTAAGAATAGAAAATAAACTTTCTAAATAATTGTTCACAGGCGGCGGCGCTTCGGCAGCAGCTTCGGTTTCGCCATCTTCCGAAAAATAAAAAAGTGAATATAAATAAGGATCGTTGTTGATTTTTTCGCTGCGATTAACTTTCCATTTTTCGTTAGCATTATGCAACCATGCACCAAAAAGCGCCATGTCTTCTCTTTCCAAAGGAACATCCATGTAATGGGCAAGCCGCTGTTTTTCTCTTGCCGTTAATTCCCGCAAAGGTTCGTTAACAAGAAGCAAGGGGTTATATGCATGAATAAAAGATTCAACCTGATGAATATATCTTAACGGACCGGAATCTTCGTTTAAAATTGTAGGATCTACAGTTTTGGGAAAATACGGCAAATATTTTTGAGTCAATGTAGAAAGCGAAAAAACTTCCAGCCGTACCCTGTCCATATCATAATTTTCTTCGCTGTTTTGCCAGGTAGAAAAAAGTCTTTGTCCGGAAAGATTGTTAAGCGGTTCGTTTTCGCTTACAAGGAAACCTTTTACAGGATCAAGCTGTCCGCGAAAATTATCTCCCATATAAACAGGTTCTATTTCTGATGCTGCAACTTTTACAAGGTATTGCATATTACTTTCCGAACTGCCGCTTCCCCTGCCCCTGGCGTTTTGCCAGTCATGCTCGGACATACCGCGTAAACCCGGTCGTTGTCCGCTTCCGCCGTTTGGCAATGTTCTTCTGCCCTGCCGCCTGCTGTCTCTTGGCAGACCTCCATCCGGATCTTCCGGTATTCTTTCAGGCGCACGATCCCTGTTTATATTTTCTATTATCGAGTTTCGGATAAAATCCGGGGGCAGAACCGCAAGAACCAATACAAGAGCGGCTGCCGCGCCTGCAAGAAAAAACATTCCTTCTTTCCATGCCCCGCGTTTACTGTGCGGGAAAAGGCAGAAATACACTACAACGCCATGCAGCAAAAATACAACCGCAGACCAGACAAGCAAAAATTGTGTCAGCGCTATACTCTGCCCTGCAATTTCTTCTCCGGAGCGGGAAAGGGCAAGCAGGCGCAGACATACCCAAATTAAAAACAAGGGTTCCAATGCGGACAACTTACCCCAGCGCGGATAATGAAAAAGCAAATAGGTTAGAAAAAAACTTACAATACCCGCAAAAAAAGGCTGAAAAAATGTAATACTAAAACCGCCTGCCAGCAATGACAATGCAACAAGAGAAACGCCTGCAACAATAAATCTTCTTTTTAGACTGGTGATTGTTTTTGGTATAAATGCAATAACAGCCTGCATGGGTATTATAATAAACCACTGCAAGATGCCAATGAGATCAAAAGAAATGCTAATGCCGGGGTGGATAGTTAACAGTACAAGAACACTGATATAAAAAAATAACCGTAAAGAAAAAAGTATGATTTGTTTTTTCATAACATGGTTCCTGCGTAATTAATTGCTGTTTTGGCTGTCTGAACATTCATTGGTTTTATTTTAGAACGAAAAAGCCATCTAATAAACTGCCCCGGAAGCGGGATACAGCCATTTAATAATAAATTCCGTTTATAGAAATATTCAACATCTTTTGTATTTGCATTTTTTGCGATTTGATTTGTCTGTGTAATAAATAATGTAACAGGTCTTGGATTGCTTGCCAATAAAAACGAGGGTAATCCGGTATCGCACGCAGTAGAAAAAACATATACTTCTGAATTTTTTGCGCCAGTAATAACAGAAGTTTCATTCTGAGGCGGCACAAAGGTTAAGCAGGAAAGCTTTTCCAAAAATTCGTCCAAATCTTCTTCGTCTTCTATTTCCCAAGAACCATTACACCCAGACCGTATATCGAAAACAAAAGACGACTGCTGTTCTTTTAGTTTATGTAAAAAATGAGCCAGCCGCGCTTTTGCCCTGTCCAAGAGCCACAACTCTTCCAAGGACGGCTTTGTATTGCCGCCGAAATTTCTAAAATATATTTGAATCCTGCTTACCTTTTCCTGGTTGTCGGGAGAAATGCGGGTAATTAATGTATCGATCTTTTCCGAGCTTTTCCAGTTGATGTCACGGAAACGGTCGCCGGGCGTATACTCCCTCATGTAGTAGCGTTCTTCGTCTGTGGAATGTTTGTTGCGCCTGTCTTCCGCGCCGGACTGTGCGTTTATGAAGTAATCTTTTCCAAAACATGGGGCGCTCCTGATATTAAAAGTTCTTTGCAAAGTATGTCCGCAAGGAAAAGAAAAAAAACCAAAAATATCGCGCAGGCGGCAGGCTCCCTCTCCCCGAAAGATGCCCGACATTGGAAAGTCCATCTGCATATTTATCGAGCTTTCTCCCCTGGGTACGGATATTTCGTTTTTTACTGTAGAAAACACGGAAGATGCAGAGGGAAAAAATTTACCGCTTGCAACAAAGTGCAGTCTAAAAAAAAGCGGAATATCGGCATTAAGCCCGGAGATAACCGTATCTTTTCCGGCGCTTGCCGTTATTGGATAAGGCGGCTTCCACCCGGGTTCCATTTCGGAAAGTTTGCGCGCTCTCCATGAGCCAATAATTCCAAGAGCAAGAAAAAACAGGAGCGCCGTGCAGGACAGCACAATTTCGTAGGCATTGCGCGCAAGAAGGGAACGAATCAACATAATAAATGCAATAACCAGAACTGCAAATCCAACCGGAGTAAAAATAATCTTTTTTAAAAAAGCCCCGGCTCTTTGCATATTTTATTTTGGCTCTACAGGGACTGAGTTTAAAATATTTTGCAGCGGCGTTTCCGAAGGTATGGAAGGATCGCGCGTAATAATACGATGCGCCATTGCATGAATAAATATTTCTTTTATAATATCGATGTCTACATAGTCCATACCTCTGCAAAGAGCAAGCGAGCGGGCAAGGCGCGAAATACGCACACCCGCACGCGGAGAAGCAGGGGTTTCTATATCGGGGTGGATTCTTGTCATTCGAACACAATTTACAATATAGGCTGTAACATCGGGGTGCATTTGCACCTTGTCCACCATTTTTCTCCATTTAATTAAATCCGCGCTGTCAATTACGCTTTTATAATTATCCCAAGCGTCTATTTTTCCATGCCGGTTGATTATTTCTGTTTCGTCGGCGGCGGAAGGATAACCAAGGGACAATCGCAGCATAAAGCGGTCTAACTGCGGAACCGGAAGCGGAAAGAGGTGTACGCCTTTTAAATTCATTGTCGCAATTATAAAAAACGGATCATTTAAGCGGTACAGCTTGCCTTCGATTGTTATGCTCTGTTCTTCCATAACCTGGAAAAAACTTCCTTGGGTTTTTGGAGTAAGCAGGTTAATTTCGTCGCACAATACAAAATGCGCAAAAATTGGTCCCTTGTTAAAAATCAGCTTGCCAGTACTTCCAACAAAACGGTTATACCCAAGAATATCCTGGGGCAGAAGGTCTACAGTACATTGAATACGGCTAAACCCCTCCATTTGCACGGCATCTTTTTCCGAGCTTCCCAGTGCCAAATCTTCCGGCCGCCATTTTATGGATTGAGCCAAAGCCCGCGCAAGAGATGTTTTACCCACCCCGTGGGAGTCCGCAAGGATTACATGCCCCCCTGCAATCTGCGCAGCGATTATGTACTCCAGTTTTTTTTCATCGACAGAAATAAGTTTTCTGATATTACCTATTAATAATTGGATAGATTTCTTGATTTGTGTTTCCATATAATGTATAGTATAGTGAATTGATTAATTAATCAAGCTGATACTAAGGAGCCATGATGAAATACAGATTTTTAGGATTATTTATAATACTGTTCTTTGTTTCTTTATTGCCTCTTTCGGCGCAAAGCGCGCTTTATAAACCGTTTACTGCTTTTAGAACAATCCAAACAGAACATTTCGAAATTATTTTTCCAAAGGAATCTGAAGCCTCTGCCCGTCTTTTAGCTTCTTATGCAGACAGGATTTATAACGAAGTAAGCACTGCTTTAAATATAAAAGTACCGGGACGCATTCCCGTAACCTTTGCTCCGCATACAGATATGTTTAACGGCTATTATAATTTTTTGTTTAATCATATTGTTCTTTTCGATACCTCTATGGATATTGAGTGGACTACATTTGAAAACAACCTAGAAGGGCTTTTCCGTCACGAACTGGTTCATGCGGTTTCGTTTAATTCAAGAAGTCCGTTTGACAGATTCATGCACCGGATATTCGGAAATTTATATTCTCCCGCCATTGCGAACACTCCATACTTTATGGCAGAAGGAGTAACAATCAGCATGGAAGGCAGCGGGGAATTCGACGGCAGGGCGAATGATCCCAGAGCCAAACAATACCTGCGTCAGGCTATACACGAAGATAAATTTCTTACACCGTTTCAGACATCCGGGGTTTTTGATCGTCCAATGCAGCCTTCCGGATACTGGTATGAATATGGAGGTCTTTTTTCGGCATGGCTGCAGAAAACTTACGGTATGGAAAAATACGCCGAACTTTGGCGGCTTATGGGCAGAGCAGGCGGGTTTTCTTTTTTCAAATACAGCTCGGGGTTTTACCGGATGTTCAGAACTGTTTACGAGATTGATTTTTTAACCGCATGGAATAACTTTCGCGATTCACTTGCCATAAGTAATTTAGAAACAAATAACGACGATCTTTTACCGGTTAGATACAGATATTTTTCGGAAAAAGAACACTTTATTACAAAGTTAAAGGCAAACGGAAACAGTATTTATTTTCTGGACAGGACTGACAACAAAATAGGAATATTCAATACACAAACCGGCAGAACGCATTATATTAATGCGGGCAGTTATAGCTACGATTTAGATATTTCTTCCGACGGTACAACCCTGCTATTGTCTGGTTATAGTAATACGGAAGCAATGTTTACAGCAGTTGTTACAGAATATACTGTAAACGGACGAAGAACCGGAAGAAGCATAGAAGGTTTTTACAGCGCACAATATTTCCGCGACGGCGTAATAGGATTGCGTTCGGAATTACACAACAATACGGTAGTTTATGAAAATTTTAACGGCGAAAGAGAAGTGCTGTTCCGGGGTAACGAAAGGTTAATGTTTTCCGGTCCCCAGCCTATCGACAACGATCGTTTTGTATTTATTGCGGCAATAGACGGTAAACGGGAATTATGGCTTTATAATTACACAACCCAGGAACTTTTTAGGATAGAAAATCCGCAAGATGATACAAATTATTGGACATATATGAGAAACCTTGGAGTGTCTGAAGGAAAAATATTTTTTAGTCATAATGCGAACGATCAAATGTATAAACTTGGAGTTATAGATATAAATACAATGCAAGCTGTGTTTAGCGACAGAGATTTTTCCGGCGGAGTTTTTCATCCTGTTTCGTTGAATGATACTGTATATTATCAGGGGGCTTTTGTTCACCGTTACAGCCTTTTGCGTTTTCCTGAATCTGTCAATTCTTTATCAGGAACACAAAGATCATTGAAGTTAGTAAAACTGGAAAATAATAATTATCAAACAAAAACGGAAATAGAAACAATGCCTTACGAAGGACCAACAAAGATGTACAATAGCTTAAAATATTTAAACCCTTTCCGCCTCTGGTTCCCATTGCCTTTACTCCGTATCAGTGAAAGCGGCGAGGATATTGTTTTGGATGGCGGAGGTCTTTTTTCTGTAATTGCAGATCCCACCGACAGAAACATGATTACTATTTTGGCTTTTTATGATGTGTTTTTCGAAATGGCAAAAGTGGATTTGTTTATGTGGCAGAATACTACTTTTGGTTTTCCGTTGTCAATTTCATTTTATGATACAGTTGTAGAAAATAAAGAGGTCAATTACCGTTCTACCGGCGCTTTTATTAGGGGAGATCTAAACTGGGGCGCAAACCAATGGAAAAATAATATTTTCCTTGGGGCAGGTTATACAGGCATATCCGATTATCAAGGATCAAAAAGCGCCTACAAATGGGAATTAACAGAAAATATTTTTTCCATAGAAACAGGTTTTTCGTTATCTTACAGAGACATAAGCCTGAGTGTCAGCGGCATCAGCGCTTTAGACAGATTTAATCCTCGTGTAGAAGGTTTGTTTCGATCCAAAATCGATGTCAGATTCCCCGTACAAATTTCATTATTCGGAGTTTATGACCACGGGGGAATGGATTTGCACAGTGTATCTAACACATTTGGAGATAATACGGGTTCTTCGTTAACCGCTAATTACGCAATGTCGGAATACATACACCCCAAAGGTTTAGAGCTTAATTGGCTTGCCGGTGCAGAAATAGCGGTAAATCTATTTAGAATTAATATTCAGGAAAGTCTTGGTCATGCTTACTACAACAGTGTTTTTGGTACTCTTGCGTTAAGAAACCAGATATATGACGGTAAAGGTTATTTGAATGCAGAAGGAATAAAGATTAATAATTTACACCTGATTCAATCTTTAATGTTAAAGGTTGGAGTAAAAATATCTTTTCTTCCATTGCATCAATTTCCAATGGCGATTGAACCATTTCTTGCCGGCACATGGAACTTTTCCAATGCCATTAATAATGAGGGAAGACAATGGATAATACATTATGGACTAATGCTTTATTTGTAAAACTTACGCGCCGCGCAGCAGTTCTCTGGGCTTGCTTCCCTGAGCGGGACCTACTACGCCGTTGTGTTCCATTTCATCGACAAGGCGGGCGGCGCGGTTAAAGCCTATTTTTAATCTTCTTTGAATAAAGCTTGCGCTTGCCTTGCCCTGTGAATAAACAATTTCCAGCGCTTTTTCGTATAATGGGTCATCGCCGTCAGAAAATAACGAAGGTTGGCTTTCTTCTTCGTCCTCAAAAAATATTTCATCGTCAATATAATCCGGCTCTCCAAGCGTTTTAACAAATTCTACTACATTTTCCACTTCTTCTTCGGAAATAAATGCGCCCTGCATACGAATTGGAAAGGAATCTGAAACTCCCGAATAAAGCATATCGCCCCTGCCTAAAAGTTTTTCCGCTCCTACCATATCTATAATAATGCGGCTGTCCATTTTGCTTGCTACCATAAACGCAATACGGCTGGGAATGTTCGCTTTTATTAAACCTGTAATAACATCGATAGATGGGCGCTGGGTTGCAAGCACAAGATGAATACCAACGGCACGGCTCATTGCCGCTAAACGCGCAACGGTCGACTCAAGCTCTTTGCCGGTTGTCGACATAAGGTCTGCAAACTCATCTATTATTACGACAATGTAGGGCATATGCTCCTGAGCAAGATTTCTTTCTTTAATGCGTTTGTTGTAACTGCGTATATCGCGCACGCCCAACGAATCCAAACAGGCATAACGGCGTTCCATTTCGTAAATGCAATACTGCAAAGCCTGAAACGCTTTTTTAGGTTCGGTAATTACCGGCGTTAAAAGATGAGGAATATCATTATAAAGTTTAAGCTCTACTATTTTTGGATCGATTAACATCAATCTACATTCCGATGGCTGAAGCTGATACAATATGGAAAGAATTATCGAGTTAACACAAACTGATTTTCCCGAACCTGTAGCGCCTGCAATTAAAAGATGAGGCGTTTGAACAAGGTCTACGGTCTGTGCCGTGCCTAAAATATCTTTTCCCATAACAACGGGAATTTCCCTCTTTTTTTCCGTATTCTGAAGCTCGCCCTCGATTATTTCCTTAAACGAAACAATGTTGCGTTTTGCATTTGGAATTTCAATACCTACTGCATGTTTGCCGGGAATGGGGGCAACAATTCGCACGGAAGACGCGGCAAGGCGAAGGGCAATATTATCCTGCAGCCCGACAATTTTGGAAAGTTTTACGCCGGGCGCGGGAAGAATTTCGAACATGGTAATAACGGGACCTTTTCTTATGCCGGTAACTTCCGCCTGAATTTTAAACTCTTCCAATGTTTCCTTTAATGCAATAGCCGCATCGCGGGTAGCCTGATCTATTACCCAATATTCTCCGTCAGGATACTCGTTTAAAATATCAACGGGAATTTTATATTTTTTTCCGGCTTTTATACCGGAAGTTTTTTTTCTGATTTGTTCGCCATGAATAGCAGCCGCAGCTTCCGCTTCTGCAAGAGCGCGAAGTACCGTATCCGGCTGGCTTTGAACTGCCTCTGAATTCTCCAGAGATATTTCTGTGGAAATATCTTCGGACAATGTATCCGCATCGGTTAATAAATCGATATTATTATCGATACAAGGCTCTGGCTCTATACAAGGCTCTGTATAAGGTTCTGCATAAGGCTCTGTTTCTGTAAAAATATTCTCTGTCTGTTGTCTGCTGCTGAAAGGAGCAGGGAGAGCTATGGGTATCCATCTTTTTTTACGAATAACCGCATAACCTTCCTTTTGGAAAAGATGATTTTTTAATATCTGAATAACAAGCGCTTCTATTACCGTCATAAAAATTATTAAAAGACCAAAACCTGTTTTGCCCGTAAAGTTTACAAGCGCAAACTGAGCGGCGCGAATATCGTAATCCCGTACAAAGGAAAATCCAACAACAAGTGTAAGAAAAGGAAAAATGCACATACTAAGAATAAAAATCCTGTCCGGCCGCCAGCGGGGATCGAGCAAAATAAAAGCCGCGTATCCAAGGTGGATGGGAATTAGAAGCGAAAACACCCCAAACGAGCGGACAAAGAAAATGCCCAAGCCGGAGCCAGCCCCAAACAGGGCAGAGAATAGGGTAAAAATCGTTAAAATGCTGCAAATTCCAAGGAAAATTGCCAAACCAACGGCAATTGCGCGAAGTTTAAAATATGGATCAGTATCGAATTTTTCCTTAAAATCGGTAATGTTCTGCAAAGTAAGCTCCTCTATTAATTATCGGCTTATCTTTTTACAGTTATTAACAATGATTATTGTGTTTGCTATAATATATATATGAATTCTTCACCCGAAAAAGCGCCAAATTGTTTAAAATGTGTTCATTTTAAGGTGTCTTGGGATTATATGTTTCCCAATGCCTGTCTATTATTCTCTATAAAATGCAATGGGCTGCCGTCGAAGGAAGTGTATCGGGTTAATAATGCGCATTGCCCTTCGTTTACGGAAAAAGAAAGATTAAAAAAATGACGATTCCTAAATTCTGTGATACAATGTAATAGTAGAAAATAAATTTTTGGAGGTAGATTATGAAAAAGAAATTTTTAATTATGGTTGCATTGTTGGCAATTATTCCGCTGTTTATTGGCTGCCCGCCGGATAAAGACGAGGATATTGTTCATTATGAATATAATGATACTACTATTCTTTCCAGCAAGTGGCCGTTTCCCGTTGGCGCAGCCGTCCCCGGTGCCGGAACTAATAACGGAGGTCCTGTTGCCGATAACAACGCACTTTCACAATCCAGCAGGCAGCATCAATTCTTAAAACACTTTAATGTATTGGTAGCAGAAAACGAAATGAAACCCGAGGCTATTTTACCTGCAAACAGGCCATCCGGCGATCCTTCTGAATGGACAGCAGCCGACTTTCGCTTTACAAATGCAAAAGCGCTGGCAGATTATGCAAAAAATAATGGCAAGAAAATGCGCTTTCATACACTTATCTGGCATGATCAAACCCCTGCATGGTTTTTCAGAAACCCTGGTGGCACAGCGCAAGCAAGTAAAGCTGAATTATATGAACACATGGAACACTTTATAAGAGTTGTGTTTGAATGGGTAGAGTATAATGGTTATAACGATACTATTTTATGGTGGGATGTTGTAAACGAGGCAGTTGCCCATGATACAAAAGGAGCGCGTCCCCCAACCGGAGACGGCAGATCGCTTTATACAGCAATAATGAGAGCTGCAGGCGGCACTAATGACTATGAGTTCATAGTAAAAGCATTTCAATGGGCTCGCCAATACGCCGATGAAAATAACTGCACTAACGCAAAACTGTATTTAACTGATTTTGGCGTAGAAAGACCTTTTTTTAGAGGTAGTGAGCCGCAAACTAGCAAGCAAGCCGACTTTAAAGCACTGGTAGAATATCTGATAGCTCAGGGTGCTCCTATTGACGGTGTCGGGTTTCAGGGACATTTCAGGATGTATGATCATCCTGTAAATCAAATATCTGAAGGTATAGATATGTTTGCCGCGCTTACAAGAAATAGTACAAATCTTAAAGTTCAAATATGCGAACTTGATTTTTCTATATACAGCAATGCTAAAGGCGAAGGTCAAGCAAAAACAATATCCACTACCAATCTGCTTAATACACGCTTAAACGATCTTGCAGATACATATCGCAGTTTCTTTAATATGTTTGAACAAAAGTTTGATGATGGTAAACTTGATATGGTAATAATTTGGGGTATTGCTGACGGACATAGCTGGCTGAACAATCACCCGGTAAGCGGCAGAACGGATTATCCTTTATTATTTAGCAGAAATTACAAGGGAAAAGAAGCATACAACAAACTGGTTACTAACCGCGGAAATTTCTCGAATCATTTTGGAGAATAACGGGTTATACACCCATGCAGGTTCCCACCGCTCTTGCGGAATCAATCATGTAATGATCGGTGGGAACATTTTTCACCTTACCTTCCGGTACACTAAGATCTACCGAACCTATTGCATCCCCAAGCAGTGCAGCCATACGGCCGTAATTTCCCTTTGCAAGTAAATCCGCGGCGGCAGTGCCAAGACAAGTTGCAAGAACACGGTCGGACGAGCTTGGAATTCCGCCGCGCTGCATATAACCCAAAACAGTTGCACGGGTTTCCATGCCGGTTTCTTCCTGTATTTCGCGGGCAACACGATACGCTGTGGAAGGCCCATTCTCCTGATAATATTTCTTCCGCTCTTTTTTATCCATCTCCGCTTCTTTAACAGACATTGCGCCTTCTGCAGCAACAACAATGGAAAATAACTTGCCGTTCTTTGCGCGTTTTTCCAAATGGCGGGCAATTGCGCTTATATCATAAGGAATTTCCGGTATTAGAATTACATCGCCGCCGCCTGCAACTCCCGAATAAAGACCAAGCCACCCAGCTTTATGACCCATTAGTTCTATAACGATAACCCGGTTGTGGCTTTGTGCTGTAGAATGAAGCCGATCTATCGCCTCTGTTCCAATTGCCACTGCGGAATGAAAACCAAAAGTTCTGTCGGTGCCAAAAATATCATTATCTATTGTTTTTGGAAGCCCAATTATATTAAGTCCTTCGCGGGAAAGTTTGTACCCTGTAGTGTTAGTTCCGTTTCCGCCCAGCACAACAAGACAATCCAGTTTAAGTTTAGAATATGTTTCTTTTATTGCGGATACTTTATCGGTAATATCATCATATTTATCGCCATTCCCGTTTTTTCCGTTAGCTCCAACGCCAAAAGGCTTTTCCCTGCTGGAACCAAGAATGGTTCCGCCCAGCGTTAAAATGCCGGAAAAATCTTTCGGGTTAAGAACTTTTGTATCCTCGTGTATAAGACCGCGAAACCCGTTTGCAATACCGATAATCTCCATGCCGTATTTATCATGCGCAGCCCTGCATACACCACGGATAGCCGCATTAAGACCGGGACAATCGCCGCCCGCTGTCAGAATACCGAATCTTTTTGTAACACTATGCACCTTAGCCATATTTTATCTCCTTTGCTTCGTTCCAGAATTTATCCATTTTATTAAGATTTTCTTTATTTAATTCATAATTAAATTCTTTCATCTTTTTTTCTACATATTTAAATCGATCCACAAATTTGCTGTTGGTACGGCGAAGAGCTGCAGAAGGTTCTATTTTTAAAAACCTGCACAAATTAATAACGGAAAAAAGCAGATCGCCAAGCTCTTCTTCAAGTTTCTCTGCTCTCTGCTCCCCGTTATATATTATCTGATCTTGTACTTCGCCAAGTTCTTCTTTTATTTTTAATACTACGCCTTCTGTATCCGGCCAGTCAAAGCCGGCTTTGGCAGCTTTTTTTTGCAGTTTATATGCCCTGTCCATTGGAGGCATACCGGAAGATACCTCGTCCATAAGCGAATCTTTTTGTTTGCGTCCTTCCTGCTCAACTTTTATTTTTGCCCAGTTGTCAAGAATTTCGTTTACATTATTTACTTTAACATCGCCAAAAACATGGGGGTGGCGGCGGATTAATTTTTCGTTTACTTTTTGCAAAGCATCCGCAGCGGAAAATTTGCCTTCCTGTTCGTGCATATAAGCAAGCATGGTAACAAGCAAATATAAATCGCCAAGCTCTTCTTCGATATGGGCGGAATCGCCTTCGTCGATTGCTTCCAGACATTCGTATGTTTCTTCGATTAACGCTCCGCGCAGACTTTGCGGGGTCTGCTCCTGATCCCACGAACAGCCGCCGGGACTGCGAAGTTTAACGATGGTATCGTACAATGCCTTAAACTCTTTCATTGCATACCTTTTTTTTCCAATCGTTAAGCAGGGTTTCGGGGTCGCAGGAAAAAGTTTGCATTAACAAATCTGTGCCGGATTCAAACACGGCTTTTAGTTTTTCCAATTCTTCGGCGGAAAAATCCGTTAAAACCCAATCAACTATACCCGAGTCAGCTTTGCCTGCCGCTCCGCCCTCTCCCGGCAAGCGAGAATCCGGACGACCAATACCAATTCGCAGCCGCCAAAAATCCGCGCTGCCAAAGCATTGCTTCATGGAACGAAGCCCGTTATGCCCGCCAAGACCGCCGGAGAATTTAAGCGAGATAGTACCAAGTGGAAGTTCCAATTCGTCATGAACTACAATTATATTTTCTATATTGATTTTATAAAAAGCTGCGGCTGCCTGTACTGACTCGCCGGAGAGGTTCATGTAGGTTTCCGGCTTAAGAAGATGGATCTGCCCTTCGTTAGAATAACAAGCGTATTGCCCCTTAAACTTTTTTTGCCACGAAAGAGACGAGTAAAAGGGTAATGCCTCTGCAAGTATCCACGGAACATTATGCCTGTTATGCTCGTATTTCCGTCCGGGATTACCCAAAAAGGCGGCAAGCTGAATCATAATTTCTCCTGATAATTAGTTTATACTAAATCGCAGAGAAATTTAAGAGGGGAAAATCCGTATTTTAAAACCTGTATCCAAAAGAAAGAGACAACTGAGGACCGCCAACAACAAATCCTTGTATTATGATTTCAGACATTGTATTTAACCAAAAATTAAAAAAATCGTTTAAACTGCCGTCACCTTCGATAGAATTTATTCTGGTTCTTCCGACCGGTATATAATAACCGAACGAAGGCTCTAAAATAAAACCTCCGGGTTTGCCGAAATCTATTCTCCAACCCAGTTTTCCGCCAAACTTAAAGTAGTGTGAAAAAATATTTTTGGGGTTATCCCCCTTTTCTGTATAATTAAATAACGCATAACCAAGCATTCCGTCAACGAAAAAAATTCTTTTGCCCCCTGGGTAACTTCTTATATGCGCTTCAAGTGAAACAGCCGATAAAATATAACCATCGATATTACCTATCGAACGGTATCCTATATTACCTGCTAAACTCATACCTTCCGTTATATGTCTTTCGTATTGAATATAAGTTGACCAAAACATACCGCCGGTAAAGTCGCTGTCTGAAAGAACAAGCAAAGATGTTGGAAGCCAGAACAAATCCAGCGTTATGGCATTTTTTGGCATACTATCGTAATCATCGTCTGCAAAAATACTTACATTTATAAGTACAAGTAATCCTAATATAATGGCTGTTTTTTTCATTGTATACTCCTGCTTTTAATATAACATATTTTTTGCCAAATATCTATATTTTTTACAAATTATTTATATAAATTATTTCCGTGTCATAATCATAAGTACCGCTATATCGCCCTGACGGACACCGGGGATACGGGCAGCTTGTCCTATGTTAAGGGGTTTTACAGCGGCAAGTTTTTCTCTTGCTTCCGAAGAAAGCCCGTTAACGGCAGAATAATCCGTATTAGGATCAAGTTTAATATTTTCCATCTTGGCGGCTTTGGCGGCAACACGGTTTTCTTTTTCTATATAACCTGCATATTTAATATCCAAAAGAACCCGCTCTACAAATTCCGGCGGATATGATTCTGTAGATTTTCTTTTTGCAACAAGTTCGTTAATTTCGTCCAGCATTTTTGCTTTTTTTTCGAAAAGTTCCCATCGTTCATCGTCCACTAATCCAAGGCTGCGCCCTTTGGGGGTAAGCCGTGTATCGGCAGTGTCGTGGCGCAGAACAAGGCGATGTTCGGCGCGGGAAGTAAACATACGGTATGGCTCTTTTGTTCCAATAGTTGTAAGGTCGTCCACTAAAACACCAATGTACGCTTCTGCACGCCCAAGAACAAGCGGCGGTTTACACTGCATTTTCATTACGGCGTTTATGCCGGCAACAAGACCCTGGGCGGCGGCTTCCTCGTAACCGGACGAACCATTTGTCTGCCCCGCCGAAAAAAAACCGCTTATACGCTTGGACTCCAGTGACGAATACAAATCCAATGGATCAATATAATCGTACTCTACCGCATAACCCGGGCGGACAATTTGCGCATTTTCAAAACCGGGAATAGTACGAATAAAAGCATGCTGCACATTCTCCGGCAAAGAACTCGATGCGCCATTCATGTATATTTCGTTTGTAGACAATCCTTCCGGTTCTATAAAAATATGATGCCGCTCCCTTTGCGGAAAACGATAAACCTTATCTTCGATAGACGGACAATAACGCGCGCCGGTTCCGACAATCTTCCCGCCATACAATGGCGAGCTTTGAATATTTTCTCTGATAATTTTATGTGTCTTTTCGTTGGTATATGAAATCCAGCAAGGGATATTGGGACGATCTGTAATATTTGCCGTACAAAAAGAAAAACCCAGCATTTCATCGCCATCCTGTTTTTCCATTACCGAGTAATCGATCGTGTTGCCCGCAATCCGCGCTGGTGTGCCGGTTTTAAGCCTGCCCATAGGAAATCCAAGCCGCCGCAGCGATTCGCCCAGCCCAACTGCCGACGCTTCTCCCAATCTTCCCTGCAAGGCATCATACTCGCCAATAAAAACCTTGGCTTCCATAAAAGTACCGGCGGCAAGAATAACGGTTCGCGCAGAGATACGATGCCCTCTTTGCGTGACAACTCCTGCTATCCGGCTGCCGGCGGTATCGGTATCGACAATTAAATCGACAACTGTATCCATAAATATTTTTAAATTTTTTTGACTCTCTACGGCTTTTCTTGCCAATACCTGATACCCGTATTTGTCCGCCTGTGCTCTTGGAGCTTGTACTGCAGGGCCGCGCGAACGGTTTAGGATTCTATACTGGATCATTGATGCATCTATAATTTTTGCCATCTCTCCGCCAAGAGCGTCAACTTCGCGTACAATATTGCCTTTGGAAAGCCCGCCAATTGCGGGGTTGCACGACAAAGCGCCAATGTTGTCAGGGTTTTGGGTAATAAGAAGAGCAGAAAAACCAAGCCTGGAAACTGCAAGCGATGCCTCTATTCCGGCATGACCGCCGCCAATAACGATACAATCGTAGTCCATTATTTTCCTACACAGAATTTGCTGAACATTTCTTCCAGTATATCCGCTGTGGAAATTTCGCCGGTAATTTCGCCTAGAGCGTTTACAGATTCGCGCAGCAAGGGTGCAATAAGATCTAAAGGTTCGTTGTTCTCTGCCATTCCTAAAGCTTCTTCCAATGCAGTACACGCAGTGCCAATAAGTTTTTTCTGTCTTTCTGTGCCAAGAGATGCGGATACATCGCTTGTTTTATGCGATTCCATAACGGCGGAAACAATTTCGTAATTTAAATCGTCCATGCCTTCACCGGTTTTTGCGCTGATACTTACGGCATTTTTAACCTTATACATAAGATCTACATAAGTAGAAAGTTTTTGCGGCAATGGAGCAATATCTATTTTATTCCACACAAGCAAATAAATTTGGCCATGAGCTTCGGCTTGTGTAGCATATTCCAGTATAAATTTTCTGTCTTTATCTGTAACTCCAATAGTACAATCCACCAAATACAAAACTATTTGCGCTTCTTTTAAAAGCTCCAGGCTTCTTTCTACGCCAATTAATTCTACAGGGTCTTTGGTTTCCCTAATTCCGGCAGTATCAATCAGGCGAATGGGGATTCCTTTAATATTTATCCACGCTTCTATCCAATCGCGGGTTGTACCGGGCGTATCTGCTACAATGGATCTGTCTTCCTTTAAAAATGAATTAAACAAGTTCGACTTGCCGGCATTCGGCTGGCCTGCAATTACAATCGTAACTCCTTCCTGATATATTCTTTCCACCTGCCATGAAGGATAAAGTTTTTGCAGCCGATCCAGTGCCTGCTTAGCAAGTTCTTTGTTTGGAAGTTTTCCCGCAATCTCTTCTTTTGCGGATTCATCCGATTCCGCGCTTACTTCATCTTCAGAGTAATCCAAATAAATTTCTGCACCGGCAAGAACCTGAACAAGTATTTGTTTTATTTCGTTAACTTCTGTTTGCAAAGCACCCGAAAGACGGGATATTGCATTTTTCCGTCCTGTTTCTGTTTTAGCGCTTACCAGCTCCATGACAGATTCGCTTCGTGTAAGATCCATCTTGCCATTCATAAACGCACGGAATGTAAATTCGCCGGGTAACGCATCCCGAAAACCTGCGGATTTTACCGCTTCCATTACAGCCTTACCCGCAACCGGACCGCCATGACAGCATATATCAAGGCAATCTTCTCCGGTATAGCTTTTTGGAGAACGGAAAACAGAAACAAGAACTTCGTCGATGCCGGGAATCCAGCCGTGAACAACAGTATTGCCCAAAGCATCTTTTATTTTTGCAGGAGAATCAAAGATAGAAGCAAAAAGCTCTATACTTTCTTTGCCCGAACAACGAATTAATGTAAGGGCACTGTTTCCCGGCGTAGTTGCAAAAGCTGTAATGGGAAAATCGTCTCCATAATTATGCTTTTCTTTATTTTTCATTATTAAAATCCTTCGAAAAAGTTTTGCTGTAAACGATTAACAGCACTGCGTTGATTTCTTGTAAAAGATGATTCCGGCATTGATTTTGCCATCATATCCTGAACAACACTATGAAACACATTTTTATCTATGCTTATCAATACAAAAAACACATAAATTTCCCGGGTTTCGTTTTCCACTTTTATTTTAATCCAAAAAGCATCTTCTTTTACAGCCCCCGTATACACAGCACTGTAAGCTTTTTTAATTATTGTTTCAAAAAAATCGCCATATTCATTATCGGGATACAAAGAAGCGGATGCAACAAGTTTTTTTTCTATTCTTCCGGCAGCAATTATAGCGGTATCCCGTACCGGCGAAAAATTTTCCGCCCATTTATTCATGGCTGTAAAATTTAAGCCTTCGCTCATGCCTATAAATAAATATTTACCGTTATAGGTTTCTATTTTCTCTGTTTCTTCGATACCGCCGTTAATATAGGTACGCAGCCATAAGGGTAAATTTCTTGTACCGGAACCGCCTTTGGATTCTGTTATATTTTCCATTTTAACAAGCAGGGTAAAATCAAAAAACTCTGTATCCGGTATAGGGACTATTGCGCTTTTCCTTTGACCAAGGCAAGAAGTAAAAATTAAAGCAAGCAAAAGAATAATTGTAAATAAATATTTTTTATTCATAAATTTGTGCAGATTTTATTTCCTGAACAATAAGTTCCATAGGAGGTTTGTTGTATAGTGCAAACTCATCCCAAATTGCGGTAAAATATGGATCGAATTGTCTGATTGTTTCTTCTTGTTCTTCCTGTGTGTCGTCCGCTTCCCCCTGCTCTGCTGAGGGAGCTTCTTCATTTACTTGTCCCAGTAAAATCTGAAACTCGTATCCGGCATTTGCTTCCAATCTTAAAGGAGCCAAAGCCAATTCGCCTTCCTCTGCTGTTTCGCCCAATACATTTACTTTTGCCGTAACAAGACCCGGAGCAACGGAAAAACTAACCCCCATTGTTATAAAAGACTCTTTATCTAAAGGCAGATTATAAACACGGGAAACATTCCTTAAAGGAGAAGACAATGTTAAGACAATGTTTTTTTCGACTATACTTAAATCCATTACAACATTTGCAGAAGCTCCAAAGTTAACGGATAAAATTGATCCTTCTTCCAGAGACATAAAACGGAATAATAACTGCCAGGAATCTCTTCCTGTAGGGACTACTGTTTTTGGCAGCGTAAAAGCATTCCCAAAACCTGCAGCAAGGCCATAAGTGCCGTTTGCGGGCAGCCATTTGGGATCAATATTAATATTGTTATTGGAAGGTGTTATAGATCTTACCGCTTCGACAGAAGCAGTTTTAGAATCGTTTAAATTACCTTCGAAGACATACCAGTTAACAAGCTCGGGAACATTTTCCGAAATTAAATTTACATCCACCGCATTAGATGAAACAAGAACAGAAAGATTTCTGCTATAACCTGCAAGGGTATCAAAACCTTTTACCGGAAGAACTTCCGCGCTTAATTGGTAAAAATTGCTATGCTCCGGAGCTTTCCAAAGAACAAGAGATGCTCCTTCGGAATAAGAACCTTCCGTTATAATATTTTTACCGTTATACCAGATAAAATAGGGATCCAGAGCAGGATCGAATTCAAGTTTTGCTTCCAGTAGTACAACCTGCCCTTTGGAAATTAATTGCTGGTTTTCTGAAATTCCCGGCAGATGAACATCAATGCCTTCGTAGGAAAATTGAATATTTCCCATGTAGTAAAAGTCTTTTTCCGTACGCTGTAAAACATTTTTGCCGCCCATAACTTTAAAAACCATCGAATAAAAACCCGCAGGTAAATTTTCCGGTATTATAAAAGAAGGTACCTCTATATCCAGGCTATCCACCTGTATTGCACGGCTGTATTGCTCGGTTTCTTTTTTTAAACTATAAACAGTTCTCCAGCCGGGAATATCTTCGCCGGCTTTGGCTATCGATATTATTAAGGAAGTTATATCCGGATCTTTGGAAACAAATTCTTCGAAAAAGGGGGTTATTTCATCTTCCAAAGCAATAAAAGAACATTCATCTAAAGAAACTTCGCCGATATAGGCATTTATTTTATAGGTGTCGCCGGATGTAAAAAGAGAGTCTACGGCATCACACCCGCAGAAAACTGCCAAAATAAACAGAGAGGTTAATATCAATACAACTTTTTTAAAATACATAACCATTACTAATATAGCATTAAATAGAAAGAAAAACAACTTTTTTATTTAAATTTATGTTAATATATTAATATGCGGGCAAGAGCTATAATTCATCTTGACAATTTTTTGCAAAATGTCGCCTTTGTTAAAAAGCTGACAGGTAAACCTATTTGTGTACCGGTAAAAACCGATGCCTACGGACATGGGGCAGTAGAAATTGCCAAAGCAGCCCTTAATGCGGGGGTATCTTGTCTTGGTGTTGCGGCAGCCGCCGAAGGGACAGAGCTTAGAAAAAACGGTATTTCCTGCCCAATTTTGCTGTTTTCTCAACCTAATCCCAACGAGATTCCGGAAATTTTTGATTCAAACCTTACCCCCTTTATCTCTGATTTTGGGTTTGTGGATGCTTTGAATAAATATGCTGCCGCCAAAAACACCAAAATTTCTGTCCATATTAAGATTGATACGGGAATGGGGCGGCTTGGATGTTCTCCCGAAGAAGCCCTGCCTCTTGCAAAGCATATTCGGAATTGCCCGGCTCTAAACTTGGCCGGTGTTGCCACTCATTTTGCAGCTTCCGATTCATTCAAAAAAGACGATAAAACTTTTACGCAGTTGCAAATTTCCCGCTTTAAGGATGCAGTCCAGGCTATCCGGGATGCGGGAATTGATCCGGGTATTGTTCATGCGGCCAATTCAGGCGCGGTTTTACTGCACCCCGATTCATGGTTTGACATGGTACGCCCGGGGATTCTGCTGTACGGTTATGCAATTGCAGAAGAAGATAAACCTGAGTATTATTCTCAAATTAAACCTGTAATGGAGCTAAGAGCCGCAGTGTCTTTAATAAAACCTATTAAAAAAGGGGTATCTGTATCTTATGACAGAATATGGACTGCTCCTAACGACACAGATATAGCTGTTCTTTCCATAGGTTATGGCGACGGACTTCCGCGCCTTGCAAGCAATAGGTGGGCAGCCATGATTAATGGGAAAGCATACTCTCTTGCAGGCAGAATTTGCATGGATCAATGCTGTGTGGATATTGAACAGGACAAGACGGTTTCTCAATGGGACGAAGCTGTTATTTTTGGAGGTTTAGCCCAGGATGCCGCAACCTTGGCACAAGTAATTGGAACAATCCCCTACGAGATAACCTGCAATATCAATAAAAGAGTAGAAAGAATTTATATTGGAAATTAAATTTCATCTCTATTTATTATAACTTTGCTGATTAGCCCATATTTTACAGCTTCGGACGCATCCATCCAGTAGTCGCGGTCGGTATCTTTTTCTACCTGTTCGTAAGGATTCCCTGTTTCGTCCGCAATTAACTTGTTGATTTTTTCGCGGAGCTTTTCCAGTTCTTTTGCATGAATCTCTATATCTGTGGCAACGCCTCTTATGCCGGACAATGGCTGATGAATAAGGTAATGACTGTTGGGCAATCCTACACGCCTATCCTTTGGAGAAGCAAGCTGAATAATTGCAGCCGCGCTTGCTACCAGCCCCATGCCGATAGTCCAGACCGGCGATTTTACATAGCGGATCATGTCAAAAATGGCATAACCTGCATCGGCATCGCCGCCGGGAGAATCAATAAAAATGCGGATGGGTTCTTCGCCCATATCTTCCATAAGCAATAATTGTCTTATGGATCTTTCTGCCAATTTTTTATTTATTTGTCCGGACAATAATATTGTCCTGGTTTTTAGCATTTTATTAAACAAAGGATCCTTTGTGTCTGTTTTGCTCATCATATCCTCCAAAGTCCATAATACTCGATTTCGAGAATAATAACAATATTGCAAAACACTGAATTACGGGTTTTCGTACTCTTTATACAGGAACCGCCTAATTTTCTGCTGAGCGTTCTTTTCGAACGGTTCTTTGCGTACAATAAAGTCGCTTATCTTTTTATAAACAGGCAATGAACGGTTGGCGTTTTCTACCTCTTTTTTTACAAGGTTTTTAACAAAAGCTTCGTCATCTTCCTTGCCGGGGTAATCTTCTTTTAATAATTCATAATTGGGAACAATTACGGCAAAGATTATCTCGCCTGCGGTATCTTTTCTTCCAACTACCAGAACTTCTAAAATAGTACGGCTGCCGGCAAAATGCGCTTCTACTTCTTCGGGATAAATATTTTTTCCGCCCGCGCCTACAATAAGATTTTTCTTGCGCCCTTTAATATAAACAAATCCGTCTTCGTCTATATAACCAAGATCGCCCGTTAAAAGCCATCCGTCTTCCGTAATTACTTCTTTTGTTGCTTCTTCGTTTTCGAAATAACCGAGCATTACAGACGGCGATTTACAGGTAATCTCGCCAATTCCTTCTGGAGTTGGATCTATAATTTTTACTTCGGTATAACTTACAGGAAGCCCGACAGATTCATTCTTTTTGTGGCGCGGTGTATTTACCGTAATAAGAGGAGAGTTTTCGCTCATTCCATAACCTTGAACAATATTAAAACCAAGCGAATCAAAAAAGTCCGATGTATTGGTATTTAACGCACCGCCGCCGGCAACCATTATTTTAAGCGATTGAAGATTTGCTTTTTTTCGTATAATTTTAAGCGCTTTACGGCCATACTCGGGGTTTCCCTTCCTGGCTTCTTTAAGCGCTTTTTTTCTTAAAATATCTAAAGGTATACGGAGAATAGGAGAAAGTTTTTTATATCCTGCATCAATAGCCGCCATAACTTTATCGTATAAAAGCGGAACGGCAATAAGGTATGTAACACCTCCATCTTTTATATCATCTATAACAACTTTACCGACAATTTTTTCTGCAATAACCGTCGGAATACCGATAGAAAGAGGAGCCATAAACGAACAGGTGGTAGGATATGTATGATGCAGCGGCAGAACATCCATAAATACATCGTCTTCTTTTGGATCAAGAATACGAATTGCCGCGCTTGTGTTGGAGATTATATTTTTATGAGAAAGAGTTACACCTTTGGCAAAACCTGTTGTACCCGATGTAAATACAATGGAAACAGGATCGTTAGGCGAAATACTTTCGATAGAAGGCAGGGTTTGACTGTCTGCGTTTTTCCCAAAACGGATATAATCGGTTTCGCTGCCGGCTGGAGCGTCTTCGTTTTCCGGACTTATACAGACTGTCAGCTTCATGGATATTTCGCCGGACGAAATTGATGCGGCAAATTCTTTTTTTCTGCCTGAATAGAAAAAAGCTTTGGCTCTGGTAATTTTTATTATATTAAGACATTCCTGTTCTGTTGCAAGAAAATCTACAGGTACTATAATAAGACCTGCTATAGCTGTTCCCATCCAGGCAGCCATCCACTCGGGACGGTTTTCCGCCCAAAGAACCACTCTATCTCCCCTTTTCAGTCCTGCGGCAAGTAATCCGCGCGCAATCCGGCGGCATTCTTCGCCCCATCTTGAATAAGTCCAGCGAGTGAATTCTCTTTGTTTGCCGGAACGGTATAAAATAGCGTCTTTGTCGGCATAATTCCTGGATGTCATGTCGATCATTTGGACATAGTTTGCGAATGGAAGGTCTGGCCTATCTGTAATATAATCGCTGGGTTTAAGCATAATTGCCTCGCTAAAAATAAGATATCTTATTTTATTCAATTTACGAAAAAATGTCAAAATAAAAACAGCGTTTTTGCAACTTTTTTTGCTTTTAGGTGTCGATTCTTAGTTTGAAATTACAAGCATATAGCGTTTTTTTCCCGCCCTAAGGATTAATTCTCCGTCTGCGTTTAGATATTTTGTACCAATTATGGCTTTATTATCTTTAATTATCTCCAGTTCGCCATCTGTTCCGGACACAAACGCTCCACCTTGATCAACCAGCCGGCGGGCTTCGCTCTTTGTAGCGCCCAGTCCTGCATCAAAGAAAAGATCAACTATGTTGTAACCGGCATCGAATCTTGAACGAGGAAGCTTTGTATTCGGCATTGCAGACTTATCGCCGCCAACGCCCCCGCCAAAAGCTGCTTTGGCTCCGGCTAAAGCCTTGTCCGCTTCCTGTTTACCGTGAATAAGCGCGGTTATCTCCCAGGCAAGGTGCTCCTTAGCTTCGTTGGGGTTTTTATCCTGCGCGCAAAGAGCCTGACATTCTTCTACAGGCAGAAAGGTAAACATTAACAAGAAGCGAAGTGTATCGGCATCCTGTACATTACGCCAGTACTGGAAAAACTCATAAGGCGTGGTAATTTCCGGATCTAAAAAAAGAGCCCCTTTTTCGGTCTTGCCCATTTTTTTACCGTCTGCAGTTGTAACAAGCGGAAAGGTAAGTCCGAATACTTCGGCGCCTTCTACACGGCGGACAAGCTCTACGCCCGCAACAATATTGCCCCATTGATCGTCCCCGCCAATTTGCAAACGGCATCCGTGGCGGCGGTATAATTCTAAAAAGTCATAACTTTGCAAAAGTTGATAATTAAATTCGACAAAAGACAGGCCTGTTTCCAGCCTCATTTTATATGCTTCGAAACTGAGCATACGGTTTACAGAAAAATGGCTGCCAATTTCGCGCAAAAAATCGATATAGTTTAAATTGGCAAGCCAGTCTTTATTGTTAACCGAAAGCGCATTTTTACCGTCAAAACCGACAAATCGATCCAGTTGAGCAGAGATAGATTCAGAGTTTTTGTCCAACTGCTCGTAACTTAATACTTTACGCATTTCGCTTTTGCCGGACGGGTCTCCAATACGGGCAGTGCCGCCGCCAATCAGGGCTAAACCTCTGTGTCCTGCGTCCCGGAGGTGGCGATAAGCAAAAAACGGAACCATGTGCCCAATGTGCAAGCTGGACCCTGTAGGATCGCAGCCCACATAAAAAGTAACCGGCTCGTTGTCCATTAATTTAGACAGGGCATCGGCATCCGTACATTGCTTAAAAAAGCCTCTTGTTTTTAATGTTTCTAATATTAAGTTCATAGTGCATAGTACCATATTTATTTTTGAAAAAAAAGCCGATAATAATAGAAATGTATCCAGAAACTATGTTTGAATTAATTAAGCATGTTATCACATCCTGGCAGGTAATAGCCGTTACTGTCGGCATAGTTCTCTACCTTAATATTGTCTTTTATGTAGCCCGATACTACCGTACCCCAAAAATTCGTTCGATAGCCAAAAAAATCAGCTTTAAGCGAAAGAAATCTTCTGATAACCCCAACACCGGAAACATCGATGCAGTCCCCGGCGGGTCTAGTGCCAACGATGAGCTTGGGCTGGAAGACGATTGAGCTTTTCTTTCAAAAATCTGAAAGTAAGTGATCCGCGTTCCCTTCTGTAATTTCCGCGTTAAAATCCGGCTTTTTACACAAATTCGTCAAAATTCTTCCCCGTCAGTCAAGCAAAACGGCACTTTCGCGCCATATATATAGACCAGATAATGCAATCTTTGATTGTGTTGTCCGGGGGTAGTCTGCGTATGCGGACTGCAAATCTATATATGGAGTTTTGTATGAAAACAACAATCCAATTTACAAATGACGATGATATCATCGACATCAGAAAGGACAATATCTTTAAAGCTGTATTCGCAAGAGGAAGCGAAGCATCCATGATAGCCCTTTCTAAACTGGTTTCCGCCCTTATCGTAAGGGAAGTGGAAATAGAAACCATAACCGCCAACGAGCCTGCCGTAAACAA
>JAITUR010000035.1 GCA_031286205.1 Treponema sp. | reverse complement strand
TTTTGATCGTCATCAGTTACATATACTGGCTCCCTATAATTTTGACAAAATTGAAGTATTTCGCTAAAATTATTCAATAAATCCGTTGTTTTCCTTATTGCTGGCATAATTAATCCTCCATAAATAGCCTGTTATATTAAATTATGCTTTTTTTACTATTTTGTCAAGCATTTATTCTGAATTTTTTAACACACTATCCAATATTTTTATTATTTATTCATTCAGATATTTTCATGCCATTTCGCATAACGTTCTAGGTAACTGACGTTTTTTTGTGTCCGATAAGGAAAATACAAAGTATTTTACGGACACAAAAAAATGTGGCGTAGAGAAAAATCCACAAAGGGCGAAGCCCGACTGGGTTTTTGCGGAGCCCGAAGCGCCGAACAGGCGCTGAGCATATACTGTTTGTTATATGCCGTTTGCCCTTTTTTAATGCTCTTTTCTCATATGTTCACTATGATTTTTATAAACCTTTAAATTATTTGGAGAATTATTTAAGGGATTACCATCTTTATGATGCACTACTTCACCTGGTTTTAACGAACGACCAAGTTTTTTTTCTTTCCACATAACGATGAACATATTTACCACTATCTTTAAATTGCCTGTATCCATTTTTATTAACAAATGTTTTTGCCCTGCGAGATGATGAATTAGATTTTTTTTCATATCTCCTCCTTTAGTTTAATATGGTTCTAAACCAATTTGAAAATTTATTTCTATCAGATGAATGTGTCATAATAGAACCTCTATCTATAATATTATTTGAGAAAAGAAGTGCATTAACATTATTTTTACTAATACACATTATTAAAACAACAGAACCACTGCCTGAATTTGACCTCAAAGCAAAAACAGTCAATTCTTTAATTTCATAAAGCCATTCCCAATCATCAAAACCATAATCAAAATTTGCAATAAATCTATCTTTACTAAAACCAGAATAATCATAATACCATGTATATCATAAATATTTAATACTTCCCTTGTAACATTATTTAAAGGAACATATCTTTCGGCAGTATCCCTTACAGTTGACCAAAGAAATTGTTGCCCAAATAATGAAGACGTAAAAATAAAAAAATAAATAATAAACCAAATTCTCTTCATTTTTCTCTCCTATATCTTAATATACCACAAGTACTATAATAATCAATATTCAATTGTCATATTTTCGAATATTTTTGGCAAATGGCATATAACACCCTGTACATGGTATGTGTTTTGCCCAAGAATGGCAAAAGGGGAGTCAGCTATATCTTCGGCTTTACAAAACGAGCAATGTACTTGCAAAAATCAGAAGCAGCCGCTAGAAACTGCAGATTAAAAACATACTGCATTGCTGTTGGTTTTTTTACAAAACTATGATATAATATCTCTTATGGAAACAAAATTAAAACATAGAAAAGCCTCTATAGAGCTGCATCTGCAAAAACAAGACGGAATTCCTGCCGCAAATCAGGAAGTAAAAATTAGCCAGAAAAACCATCAATTTTTATTTGGCGTTGGCGGGTTTGAAGCTGTCGAGCTTGCCGGAGGAAAACCGGGTACTTCGAGTACTCCGCCCGGACAACCCCTGGATCCTGAACGAGAAAAACATTTGCAGGAAAAACTTGGCAGACTATACACCTTGTCAAAAGGCGGAACCGGCTTTAACAATTTTGCTACCCTTCCCTTTTATATTGGCCGCTACGAACCCGTAGAAGGAAAACCGGACGAAACACGCACAAAGGCGGGGGCAAACTGGTTTAAAGATAGAGGTATCAAGTTAAAGGGACACCCCCTTTGCTGGCATACTGTCTGCGCAGACTGGCTTATGAATTATGATAACGCAACCATATTAAAAAAAGTAATCGAAAGAATCGAGCGCGATGTATCGACCTATGCGGGTCTTATTGATATGTGGGATGTAATTAACGAAGTTGTCATTATGCCGATTTTCGATAAATACGACAATGCCATTACAAGAATTTGTAAAGAGTATGGGCAGATTCCTCTTGTTAAACAGGTTTTTGAAGCTGCAAAGCGCGCGAATCCAAATGCGATTCTGCTTCTTAATGATTTTGATATGTCAAAGGATTATGAAATATTAATAGAAAAATGTTTAGATGCGGGAATCCCTATCGATGTTATTGGACTTCAATCGCACCAGCATCAAGGTTATTGGGGAGCGGAAAAAGTAAACAATATACTCGAACGATTTTCCCGTTTTGGGCTGCCATTGCACTTTACGGAAAATACAATTATTTCCGGCGACATTATGCCGCCGCATATTGTAGACCTTAACGACTGGCAGGTAGAAGAATGGCCAACCACTCCCGAAGGAGAAGAACGACAGGCAAAAGAATTAACAGAAATGTACGAGATTCTTTTTGAACATCCCAAGGTAGAAGCAATTACAACATGGTCGGGCGGAGACGATGCCTGGCTTCATGCGCCTGCCGGCTTCCTGCGCGTCGATAACAGCGAAAAACCGTCACACACTGTATTAAAAGATAAAATCTACAAAGAATGGGCTACAAATTTAACGGCTAAAACCGACGCAAACGGTATTGTAAAACTGGAAGGTTATAAGGGCGATTACGAGATTTTACTGGAAAATAATTCCGGCTATTTTAAGTTGGATGGAAAGGATAACAAAGCTGTCATTCGGGTGTAAGCTTCGCCTTCCCGCCTAAAAGAGCCAAAGCGTTTATCGCAGCAAGTACAATCTTCGCTTGCCATAATATTAATTACACCTGCTTGGGTTAATATATATTTATTGGCTTCTTTTAGATCCAAATAAAAGCTGTCTTTATCTTTTTTTACGCTTCTTGCACCGTAATTATTTTCGAAAACAGCGGCTCTTTCCGCATCGACTTTATAACAACAAACGCCGATACACGGACCTAAAATGGCAGTAACATCTTGCGGGTTTGTGCTGTAGTGCTGTTTCATTAGATTTAGAGCATTACACACTATACCTGTACCCTTCCAGCCGGAATGAACAAGGCCAAACGCGCCGGATACATTGTCAATTAAATATACGGGCAGACAATCTGCAACCGTTACAGAGAGGGTAATATTTTTGTCGTTTGAGATCATACCGTCTGCCTCTACAGAAGGAGGGTTATTGCTGTCGACAACCAGCACAATCTGCGAATGAATTTGATTTAACCCATAAACCTTTTCCGGATTTAAATTAAGTTTTTTATAAAGAGCAAGTCTGTTGGGATTTTCGCCGCCATACTTCATATCTCCTGCCGTTCGAAGGGATACACCGTAGAAATAATTATCCTGTAAATTAAATATGTATTCCAATTGCTTCCCTGATTGAATCCACTAAAGTTTTACGGCCTTCCAGCCTGCCCATAATACCCGGAATTTCTACAATTAGCGGATAACGGCCGGAAAGCTGCCAGTTAATAAGATAATCACCCAGCCAATCCGCTATTTCCTCTGTAACAATTAAAACCTGGCAGCCTTCCGCGCCCGGCAATGCTTCGTACAAAGCAATAATTGCAGAATCGTCTCCTGCATAAAGTTCGGGGCCTTCTGTAATTTTACGGAACACTTCTACGGCTTCTTCCGCGTCATTTACCGTCATTCCATAAATGCCAATGGAGCGGAATGCCGTTACAAGTTCGTCATCGCCAAGGAAATAAAAATCCATTTAAAGTATCAATTCTATAAAAATAAAATTAAAAGTCCGATAAGGAAACCCCAAAGACAGATACCTTCGGCAAGACCTGCGTAAGGAATGGCTTTTCCCGACAAGTCGGCATTTTCGCTCATTGCGCCCATCGCGGCTGTTCCAATTTTTGCTACTGCATGACCGCCTGCAATACAGGATATTCCGACAGCCAAAGCTGCGGCAAAATACTTTAAAACACCTGCGTATGTTAATTCAGAATTTTCTTCTGCACTTCCATTTTCCTGTGCGAAAACTGCCGCACTTACAAGCATGATTAATAAAATCAATACAAACTTTTTCATAAAAACTCCTTATGTTTTATTTTTATTAAAACGAAACGGAGAAAATTCCACTCCTGTTTCGACAAAGAATTTGTTAAAGAATTCATAGTACTGCAAACGCATTACCTGAATTGCAACTATCATTCCCTCCAGTACAACAATTAAAAGATTGCCAAAAATCAGCAATATTACGGCTCCAACAGTGCCTATTGCTCCGGATTTAACAAGCATTTCCGAAAAAGTAAACACAATAAAAGAAAGCACCGTATGCGAAAGAGCAAATGCGCCTACGCGTAAAAAACTTACGGTATTGGAAACATAGGTGGAAACCGTTTCCAGTACTTCTACAAAGCCTTTCATAATAAAAGTCATTAGCCCGTCTTTTAACACAGGTTTTTTACCCGAAATAATACGCCAAAGAACAGGACCAAAGAAGATACATATTATTGGAATAAAAAGACCTGCAATATCGTACAATCCAAAACGGACTCCCAGAAGAATATGCACAACTATAAATAAAGCGTACCAAAACAATGCAAGTCCTGCCAGTCCTGTTTTGGAAAAAAACGCCTCTTCGTATTTCTTTAAAATACAATGATTAACTATATTTATTATAAGCCCAATCGATATAATAATGGCTCCTATTGCAATTGTAAAGCCAAAAAAGTACAGCAATTTAGTAATACTGCCGCCGGTTTCTGTCAATGGCATTATAAAAACAATTCTATCCATGGGGCTGCCCGTAATGGCGGCAGTAATTGCTCTTGTAGGTCCTATCAGCAATTCTTCGTTAGTAAAAACCGAGCCAAAAAGAAGTCCAAAAACCATCGATGATATACCTATAGAAATAAGGGGGGTTCCAAATTTGGAAAACCCCTTTAACTTTTTAATGCCCAAATTAATTAATAATCCTGCAAAAAACAGGGTAAAACCATGTCCTACATCTCCAAACATTATTCCAAACAGAAGCGTAAAAAAGAAAGCAACAAGCGGTGTTGGATCAATTGTTCCGTATAAAGGCGAACCGTAAGAAAATACTACGCCCTTAAAACCATTTACAAAAGCACCGTGCTTTACATACACAGGCACTTTATCCTTTCCCTCTTTAATCGAAGAAACTTCCTCCGGCGAAAATATTTTTATTGCTGCTCTGTCTCTGGTTAATTCCAAAAGATCTTTTGATACTTCTGCCGCCATTTCTGCAGGTGTCCATCCGGAAAAATGATATGTACTTTCTGTTGTGGTAAATCTGCTTTTTATTTCTTCTATAACCAGCGCCATTTTCCATGAAGGAATTAATTTTTGGAAATCTTTTTCCAGCCTTATACAAAGTTCTTTTTTTTGATTTTCTATTTCTGTTAATTCATTTTCTATATTTTTTAACTGTCCTTCCAATCCGGCTACCATTTCAGACGGGATTCCTTTAAAATCTTTTGGAATATTTATAGGTTCAAAGGAAACATTTTTTAACTGGGAGTCCAATGTAAAGCGCCCTTTTCTGGAAGTTGCCGCTAAAATGCGCCCGTTTTCTTCCGGTTCCGTTATATTGTCCAATGATATAATTACAGCCCTGTCTTTCATTTTCCGGCGAAGCTCTGCCTGACCTTTTAAATCAAGGCGGCCTATCCTAAAAGTAAGATAAGAAAGCTGATCCAAATCTGAAAATCTTATATTCATTCTGGAAAAAGCTTTTGCTTCGTTTAATGTATCGCTTACCTGTTTTTTGTTTTGCTCAACTTTAATTTTATTGTTTTTTATATTTTCTATAAGAGAACATATATCATTTGCACTAGCTTCATCGCCTTCTTCGGGAAGATTAACACTATCTTCGTTTATTGCATCTATGTTTTTTAAATCTATTCCTGCATAAGCGCAGGCAGAACGAAGCCTTTCTACCAGTTCACTTATATGCGAAATTTTTATTCTATCTCCTTGAGTTTCTGTTTCGGGAAAATGAATAGCTCCCTTTCTTCCAAGATATTGCAGCACTGCATCAATATCATGCTTAAAAACAGAAAGTTCAAAAAAAATCATTTTTCGCGGACGAAGCATTAAGACTTTACCTCCAAAAGAGAGAATACAGCGTTACTATCCATTCCAAGAGCAAGCCCTTCTGCAATGCTTGTAAGGATATCCTCTTCTATCTGGATTAATTTAATAAAACAAAAAATAGCACTTGCTGCCATTGGATTGCGGCGAAAAAATTTATAAGCCAGCCTTAACAAATAATTAGATGCGGCATTTTGAAAATAACGGGGGTCAAGTTTCCAGTGAACGGCAGGTTCTTCCGGATTAAGGAGTTCCTCCCACTTCCAGTTATCCCATTGATAGCGGGAATCTAGGGGATATTCAAAAGATTGAATTGCTTCTGCGGCAAGGGAACCTTTTTTCTTTCCATGAACCTTAAAATCCATAAGAAATTTTTTAATTTCTTCCTCTTTTTTTTGATAATAAGAACGAAGCCTAAGCGTCCATGCGCAATTATGCAATGATATTTCATCGACTAAAAAATGCTGCATAACCCAATGATCTTCATCGGAAAGCTGATCCAGGCTTTTTATAAGATTTTGATAAAAAAGCTCGTCTATTTTTTTTTCTACAGAAACAGTATCCATATTACGGCTTATTGTCCGCAATTCATCTTTAAGCAAAAAATCAAATTCGGTATTTTCCAGCATTTTTTTTATATCCGGAAACGCCTTAAAATTTATTGTTCTAAAACGGCCAATATTACAAATATTCGGCGGTTCTTTTTTTCCGGCAACAATAGCATGGATAACTGTTTTTAGATCGTTATACTCATAAGCTCTAATCATTTGCTCTATCAATTTTGGGGGGTTGGAATAAGATTCTAAAATTGACAATATCCGGCTTACGGCACGCATTGTAATTCTGCTTTCCAGATCGGGCAGAAGCTCTCTTAAAGGCAGGTTGGAGTAATTATTCGGAAATATTAATCTGTCCAAATCGTTTAATGTATGAAGCCCATGAAGAGATGACATTCGTTTTCCAATAAACGATTTACCAATAATTCCGCAGGCTTTGGCATAAGCATAAGGACACGATTCCGCCATACTTACCCCTTTTCCAAATATTCATTTATTAACGCGGAAAAACGCTCTTTGTTTACTTCTATTTGCAGAATATCGTTCCGGTATGTATCCAGCGTTTCTTTGTATTCATTTTTTATATTTTCCTGATTTTCTATTAGCGAATTATTTTGCGCAAGAATTTCTGCTTTGTATCGTTCTTCGTATGCAGCTCGATTTTTTTCTTCGCTGTCATGAATGCGCCTGTCTGCTTCATCTTGCGCATCTTTTACCATGCCGGCAGCTTTAGCCTCTACTTGTAATAATATATCCAGTGTATTGGCTTGTTCCATATTATTCTTCTTCAGTAAAAAGCATTTCTTCGAATTTTCGTATAACCTTACAGGCGCTTACAGAATCTTTTTGGACTTGCAGCTCGTTCCGGAACTGTGGAATTTCTATAAGCTCTGCAAGATGTTTTAATAACTGTAAATACTTTTCTGAATCTTCCAACGGGGAAATAATCATAAAAAGAAGATAAACAGGTTCTCCATCCAAAGAATCGTACTGAATGCCTTTTTTGGAAATACCAAGGACACCGCGAATGTTTTTTACGGCATTTGTTTTTCCGTGAGGAACCGCAATACCTTTATGGATTCCGGTTGACATTTTAGCTTCCCTGGCAATAATTGCTTTGAGTATTTCATCGTGAAAATCGGACTTATCTGCCTGACAGTAATGATCGACTAATTCTTCGAAAGCTTCGTCTTTGTCCTCCGCTTCCATATCAATTTTGATGAATTCAGGCAGTAATATATCTTGCAGCATCATAAATTACTGCACCGCTTCCCCTGTGTCAGGAGTCCAGTCAAACATAAAATCTTCGAACTGGTTGTCGCCGGATTCAGATTCATCCTGCAAAGCTTTGTTGGCTTCATCGTCCAGCCAGTTAAAGTCTGTTTCAGTATCCGATAATCTGCGGCCTTCATCCTCTACACCGGATCCCGCGGGAGTACGGCTGAGTAAAGCAAGACTCAAGCTAATAACGAGGAAAAGCGCCCCCAGCACGCTTGTCGTGCGGGTAAGAACATTGCCCGACCTTGATCCAAAAGCCGAACCCGAACCGCCGGCGAAAATTCCGCCCAAGCCGTCGCCTTCTTCATTCTGAACCAATACCATTAATACAAGCAGCACGGCAGTGATAATAAAAAACACCAATAATACAACAGTTAAAATTCCCATTTAATAGCTCCAAATTAAATAAATATTCCAGTTTTAATTCTATAGATATTTGGAAATTTATGCAACGGGGGAAAATGCCGGAAACTGCTTGACCGTAAAAGCTAAGGATATTAATATAAAAGTATGCCAAATAAAAGATTTCCGGCAATATTTACTATCCTAATCTTTTTGGCCATTTCGCCCGTTTTTGGCCAGGGGGCAATTTTTGACGAAGAGGTCTATAATACCCTTCCCCGTACAGCCCCCCTTGCAGCCAGCTCCTACGAAGGGCTTCCAAGCTCCTTTTCCTTAAAGCAATATGCCCCCTTGCCGGGGGACCAGGAAGATTACGGCACTTGTGTCGGCTGGGCGGCGGGATACGCAGCAAGGACAATTTCCGAATCTGTGGCTCTAAACCGCTTGAATCAAACTGAAACTACGCAAAATGCCTTTTCCCCCATTTATATATATAGAAATATAAGACCGGACGACCCAACCGGCAGATATGGGGCGCAGATTTATTCCGCCCTGGATTTAATGAGGGAATTCGGCATCGCTAAAATGCTGGAAATCGAACGCAATTTAAGTTTTCCCAATGTTCAGCTAACAAGCTACAAGAATTCCAGAAAATACCCCATAGGCGGATATGTTACCCTTTTTTCCAGAGATGACAGAAGAAAACCCGCTCTTATTACCCGGATCGTTAAAAAAAGCCTTTCAGAGGGTAAACCTGTCATTATCGGCATGAATACCCCATACTCTTTTACAGGAGCCCGTAATGTTTGGGAACCTAGCGAAAGCCCGGAGCGATTCTATTATGGTCATGCTTTATGCGTTGTTGGTTACGACGATAACAAGTACGGCGGCGCTTTTGAGGTTATGAACAGTTGGGGCAGAAAATGGGGAAACGGCGGTTATATGTGGATTCCGTATCAAACCTTTGTTAACTTTGTAAAAGAAGGCTACGAGTTAATAGAAAATATCGGTATTTACAGCGATACAATAAGATACGAAGGTTTTGTCAGGATTGATATTTTAGATTCCAATACCTTTAAATCTGCGGATTTTTTTATTACACGGGAAGGCTACTTAAAAACTGTACAGAATTTTTTAGGCGGAACCCGGTTTCGTTATGTTTTAGGATCAAGCGAGAAAGCTTATGTTTATACTTTTTCTGTTTTCGAAGCATCAGACGATAATGTTTTTTATTCTCCTTCTTTACTGTTTCCGCAGCCAAGGGTATCGGCCTTATTAAATTACAGCGACAGCATGATTATTCTTCCCGGCGATGATGCAGCTCTTGCCCTTAATGAGCAGGCAGGCATAGAATACATAATTACACTTTTTTCGAAGCAGTCTCTTGATATTCACGGTATTATGCGCGATTTCGAATCTGCCCGGGGAACAATTACCAAAAGACTGGCGGCGGCGGTAGGAGACAATCTTTCTACGGCTCTTATTTTTAACGACGAAGAAGCTGTCTTTAGTTTATCTCTTAATAACCCGTATATTGTAGCGGCTTTAATTACAGCAATTGAACATCACTGAGCTGCGTCTAAACTTAATATATAACCCTGATCAGGTTCTTCGTCCAGACACCACACTTTTAAAAAATAAGTTCCGTTGCTTAAATTTCTTGTTATACGGGCGCTTAATCCTTCGCCGCCGTCATCATCTTCTGCAATGGAATTTAAATTAGAATCAAATAATTCCAGATAGGTATCCAGACGATTATTGTTAACACCTCTTGCATTTATAACATAACGGCCGGATCTTGTTATGTGAAATTGAACCC
Source organism: Treponema sp. (assembly GCA_031286205.1). Lineage (GTDB taxonomy): Bacteria > Spirochaetota > Spirochaetia > Treponematales > Breznakiellaceae > WQXQ01. Next base: position 8,055 of record JAITUR010000035.1, on the reverse strand, counting down.
AGTCTACATCATCCTTGGAATGGAAAGTACGCCGCTGCGGGCTTCCAATTTCCAATATTTTTGCCTGAGACGGATCATCATCCGGTTCATATTCATCGGGGCCTAACATTCCGGCTCCGGGGAAAAAAGCCCTAAAACCGTAACTTCCGCTTACACTGTCGGAATAACCGCGTACCTTTGCAATATAGCGTCTTCCTGCCCGGACATTATAGCGAATTCTTGCGTTATAACTGTTTCCGCTGTCGTCGTCTTCATCCAAAAGCTCGTTATCGGAATCGTATAATTCCATATAGGTATCTATTCTGCCGGTAGTCTCTATTGTAAGCCTTCCGTCTCTTGTTGGAATTAGTAAAAAATATTCTTCGTCTCCGGATTGTAACCTTCTTTGAACAGTTGTAACATTGTCTTCTCCCATTCCAATCTCGTAGGAAACCGGATTGTTAAAACTGCTCATACCTTCCCTAAAATTAATAAATGCCTTAAAACCGTAAGGACCCGTTACACTGCTATTGTAACCGCGAACTACGGCAAGGTATCTTCTTCCTGCCCGGACATTCAGAGTAATCCTTGCATTATTGCCGACACCTCCATCATCGTCAGACGCAAGTTCTTCTTCGCTTTCATAATCATATAAGTGCATATAGGTATCTATATTGCCTGTAGTTTCTGCGGTAAGCCTTCCGTCTCTTTCCGGAATTAAAAGAAAAAAATCTTCGTCTCCTTCTGTTAAAGCTCTATTCATAACAACCGCACTTTGACTTCCCGCGCCAATCGTATAAGTAACAGGACTTTCCCAGCTGTCAGGTTCATATTGATCTATTAAACTTGATGAAGAAGAGTTTGCCGTACCGCTTCTTACTGCAAGCATATTGTTAATTTGTTCGTTGCGTTGAAAATTAGATAAAAAACTTCCTTCTATTGCACGATCCTGAGAACGAGTAAGGCTGGTGTAAACCCTTATAATATCCACAGCCTGAATAATTTCTCCTGATATAGTCCAATCCGCCGGAGCAGTGCCGCCGGAAAGAATAATATAATTTCTTCCGTTAATATTTGTTAACTCGCTTGTTAATTGATTCACCCAATAAGAGCTAAAAGTTGTTGTGCCATTATTAAACACAAACTGACCTACGGTAACTTTTTCCGCTCTTTTTTCGGTAAGTTTTGCGTGTATCTCCCTTGCAAGAGTTTTTACGGCTTCATCCATTTGCCGGACAGAATTGTCTGTATTCTGGGAAAATACATTGCCGGTAAAAAGAAAAAATATTACTAAAAAAGAAAAATACTTTTTCATACATCCTCCAGATTATTTTTTTAAGTATACCTTGCTGTTTGGGGGTACAGATTGAGTTATCCATACGCTGCCCCCAATAACACTGCCCCGCCCAATAACGGTATCTCCGCCAAGAATTGTCGCATTTGCATATATTGTAACATCATCTTCTATTGTGGGGTGGCGTTTATTGCCGCTTTCTTCTTTTTTTACAGATAATGCGCCAAGGGTAACGCCCTGATACAGCTTAACATTGTTTCCAATAATCGTTGACTCGCCTATAACAATACCTGTTCCATGATCAATAAAAAATGACTCTCCGATTTTAGCGCCGGGGTTAATGTCAATTCCGGTTCTTCTATGAATATGCTCGCTCATCATTCGCGGAATAAGCGGAACATGGTGTAAATAAAAAAAGTGCGCTATACGATGAATTGATATTGCCATAAACCCCGGATAAGAAAGAATAACTCCAACACTGGAGCTCGCGGCAAGAACTCCCCGACCCGCAGCTTCCAGGTCATGAAACAAAAAAAGCCTGATTTTTGGCAGTTCTTCGAAAAACTGATCCACAACAAGAGTTGCCGCTGCTCTGCAGCCGCCATGCCCGCAGATTGGTTCGCCAAGGCGCACGGAAAAAGACAGGCTTTTTTCAACTTCGCGGCACAATTTATTGGCAAGATTTTTTACTTTTTCTTTTGTATTGTTACGAAGACAGCCATTATCTGTTCTGATATTATGCAAATAACCCGGAAAAAGCAGTTCTTCCAGTTCCATTACAATACTTTTAATTGCTTCCCTGGTGGGCAAATTATCTATTCCGGAATGATTTACCATACCGGTTGCTTCATAGCTTTCTAAAAGAGAATCTGTGCTTTTTTCCAGTCTATTCATATAATTTATCCGTTTGGCTTATCTACCAATGTGGAAAGATCGTCGCCGCCCTTAAATCGAAGAACATTAACCATAAATATATTAAGTTTATTTACTATATTTGGCGGAAGCAGATTGCCATCAACTTCGACGGATAATATCGGGTAATTGCGTTCCCGCGCCCAGGGTGTAAATAGCCCTTCTATTACGCGTCCAATAAGACAGGCAAATGGAGCAATATTTACAATTCCCGAATAACCTGCGTCCATTGCCGCGGCAGCAGAGCCGGAGGAAACCGCAATTTCGGAATTAAGCTCCAAATTAACAAAATGTTCCTGAGTATATTTCATTATATGGCGCATATCATGCGGCGTTTCTGGGATTAACCCGGTAGGCTGCAGAATGGCAAGTGTTTTTTTCTCTATATGATGTTTCCACCATTCTTCCAGTTCCAGTTTTTTAAGGTCTTTCCACGGTTTACTGAATAATCTTGTGCCTTTCTTGCGAAGTTTAATTAATTTTTTAAGCGCGTATTCGCGTACGAAATCCAGATAATGAATCCACTCGCTGATACCGGCAACCTTTACAACTACGCCTCTTTCGCTCATTAGATCTATTAGCTCGCCTACCGCAAAATCGTCGCGCCGTACATAAATTTCGCCGACAACTAACACACGCGGACAATCCTTAAGTTTCTTTTTTAACGGAATCTTTTTTACATCTTCTGCTACATGTTTTAATTCTTTCCATAATCTTTTAGGATTATGTTCTACCGCTTGCATAACACGGCGCAATGAATGTTCAAAATCTTCTATTGCCTTTACGGGATTGGCAGCTACAGCTTTTAGAGAACATTGAATATCTTTTAAATAATCCGACAATACAAGCCCAATCCACATTTGTTTTGCAAAATCAGAACCAAGCTCTGTGTAGGAATTGTCCGCAGAAAGAATAAAGACAACGACATTTTCCAGCCGCATATCGCGGAAAAGATTTTCGTAATAAACAAAGTATTGGCCGGTTCTGCATGGACCTGTTGTAATTGGCACAAAAAGAAGATACAGCTCGTCCTTGCGGTATTTTTCGCTGGAAAAATATTCCAAAGCACTTCCTAAAACAAGATGGCTGGGTACACATTCCTTTCCGGATGCATGAGCGCGTGCAAGCTGAACAGTTTTCGCTGTCGCAACGGGTAAAGCTTCCGCATTAATTCCCAGACTGCGAATAGCCGCACCCATGTATTCTGTAGAAATATTACCCATATTAGATAAAAGAACTTTTACCTTTTTGTTTCCCGGTATGGGGATTTTTTCGCCGGTTTTTATATTATCGATACGAAGATCGAACTTTCCATTTTCCTGTTTTTCGCTTACAAAACGCAAATTGTTATCGTAGCGGGCAGCTTCAAGCTCGCTCTTCTTTGCGCGGTAACCGTCGATAATATCCAAAAATGCTTCTACACGGGTATCGATACCGGCATCTGCTGAATGTGAATCCAGCTCCAAAACAAGGAATGGTTTTTGTCCCATTATCCATTTTATATAGTGCAGGATAAACGAATCCGGCGCGCAGGAAAAGTTTGAAATAAATGTTAAATAAATATTTTCTTCTTTTTTAAGAAGCTCCGCCGCTTTTACATCCTGTTGGCCATAATACCAGTACATATTCGGGAAAATTTCTTCGTTATGGAATGGCAAAATATCAAAAGGAATAATGGAATAACCGCGTGTTGTAAATTTTCTGGGGATTCCCATATTGGCTTCCGGCGTAAACGCATTATACGGACGGCCCAAAATACAAATAACGGGGCGGTTTGCTTTTCGCGCATCTTCCAGAGCTTCTTCTCCCATTTTATGAATAGCGTTAAAATATTCGGTTTGCTTTTTCCATGCAATATCAAAGGCTGTTTTTGTTTCCGCTTCGCTTATGCCAAGTTTTTTAGTCATTTCGCAGAATAATTCCAATGCTTTTTCTTCGCCGAATTTAAAACTTACAACCAATGGCAGCCATTTTTTTACATCTATATCCGGAAACGCTTTTTCTACATAATACGGAAGCGCCTGGGTAATTGGACAGAAGTTGGCATGCACTTTTTCTTCATAACTTGGCATATCTCTAAAATGAGGCAGTAATACATAATCCGCGTTTTTATCGATACAATCCTGCACAGCGCCGTGGGCAATCTCTGCCGGAAAACAGTAAGCGGACTCCATTCGCGCAACCCCTGTCTGGAGAACTTCGTTAGAGAGGAAAGTTTTTATTCCCAGCTCATAGAAAAACCAGCTATAAAGAGGATAGAGTGTATGTACAGAAAGAGCTCTGGGAATACCTATAATATAATTCCGGTTTTTTCCCTGCTCTTTATCCATTGCGGGAGCTGCAAATTCTTCGAACAGCATCTTTTGTTTTTTTTCTACATAATCAAATACAGGAACATCTTTTATAGCTTTACGCATATTGGTGTATTTGTTGCAGCGGCCGCCGAACATATATTTTGTATTGTTAACATTAAGCACTTGAATGGGGCAAAGATTTTCGCACGACTGGCATTTAAATACCCGTTCATAGCCGATTTCCCGGCTGATAATATCGTCTATTACATTTTTCTGTTCTGCAAGAAGTCCGTCTGCGTGTTTTCGTTTAGCAAGCAACGCCACCCCAAAACATCCCATAAGCTCCGGAGCCGGAGGTACAAGGATTTCTTTATTTAACAGCATGGCAAATGCAAGAGGAACCGCGGGATTTTTTGCAACTCCGCCCTGCAAAAAGATTTTTCCGCCAATGGTGCGGTTGCCGACAACACGGTTAAGATAGTTTGATACTATCGAACAAACAATGCCTGCGGTAATATTTTCCCGTCCTGCACCCTGCTGAACAGCCTTGCGAATATCGCTGTTAATAAACGCCGAACAATGCTCGCCGAACTTACACGGCGCATTTGCCTCTAACGCAATTGGACCAATATCTTTTGCGCTATGAATAGATAAGTCGCCGGAAGCGGATTCTTCCAAAAAGGAACCTGTGCCCGCAGAGCAGGCTTCGTTCATTGCGTAGTCGATTGGTACTCCGTTTTTAAGGAGCACATATTTGGCATCCTGTCCGCCAATTTCAAAAATGGTTTCTACTTCTTTATCGAAAAAGGTTGTACCTACAGAGTGGGCGATAATTTCATTGTACACGCCGGGAGTTTGCAGAAACACGCCAAGTATTTCGCGGCTGGAACCCGTTGTAGAAACAAGTTTAATATTGATATTTTTGCCGCCTGTGTCTTCTACTACCTTTTCCTGTATGTTGGCAAGACATTCTTTAAGCGCTTTTACAGGATCGCCGTGAGTACGGCCATAATGGCTTGCCACAACTTCATCTGTTTCCATATCGACAAGGCATGCTTTGGTTGTGGTAGAGCCGCCGTCTACGCCAAGAATGTAAGATCGATCTGCTTTAACTTTTCCATCTTGTTTGTCAAAGAATTTAACTTTATCTTTCCAGTCGCGCAGCGCGCCAAGAGTGCCAAAACGAACATCGTTAATACGCAGGAGTTTATCGACATTTGGTAATTTGCTTCCGGACTGGGAAGCAAGAACAGCCGCGCCCAGAGCTTCGAACACAGGGGCGGTGTCGGGAATTATAAATTCAATCTGCGGGGCTTTTTCGCGTAAAAAGCGGACAATGTGCCTATTAAGAGTTATTCCGCCGGACAGAACAACCCTGCCTGAAACTACTTTTGCACGCTTTAAAAAGTCGATAACTTTTACAGCCATGACATCGGAGAGCGAAAGAACAATATCATCCTTGGTTGCTTCGCGCTTGTTAAGACGATGGGTGCAGTCGCTCTTCATAAAAACCGAACAGCGTGTAGAAAGCGGATATACCTTTGCGGTATCAGACACTTTATCGATATCTTCCAGTGTCATATCCATGCGGGCAAGCTGTTGTTTTAAAAACTCGCCTGTACCGCTTGCGCATTTATTTCCGGAAAAATTATTGATAATTTTACCGTCAGTGTCCAAAGAATAAACGATTAAATCTTCGCCGCCCATACTGACAACCGCGTCGGCATTTATTTTTAAACTGCGAAGAGCCGCCTCTACACAGAGAGGTTCCAGTGTGCCGGCAATATCGAACATAAAGCGGCCTTCGTTACCGGTAACAAGGGCGGGAATACCTTCGGGAATATTGCCTTCGGCTAAAAGCTTACGGACAGCCGCACCAAAATCCCCTTCGTGGGGAACAGAGGCACTCCAAACAACTGAATTGTCGTTAATAAGGGCCATTTTTAGGCTTGTAGAGCCAATATTGATACCAAGTGATTGCATAATATTGATAATTTATCAATTTTTAAGGTTTTGGGCAAGGGGTGTGCTGTCTTAGCAGCATTTTGATACAAGGTATCTTGTAAACTGCATTGTTTTTCGTAAAGGCGATTTATACTGTCCACTGAAAATCGAAAAATATATATTGGATTTTCAGTTTGGCAACCCTGCATTTTTATCTAGGTTGCAAATATACCAGCATTATTTTATTGACAATATTCCACCTTTTTTAATAAAATCACCTAAACTATGAGCATGGAGCAAATTTTAGAACATTTATTCATTCCCAAATACACAAAACCGGACCATCCCGGTTTTTTTGTATAAATCCGCCCTTTTGGACGGATACATTTAAAAAAACACACCCTTAATGGGTGTTGTTTAACAGAAAGTTAGACGCAAGTTTGAATTTGTGTAAAAGTTGGATAATTTAAATAAAAGTTTATCCTTTGAACATCTTGATACATAAGGCGAACAAACTAAAAACTGGTTATTGTGGTAATATGTTTTACTGAGAAAAATGACTTTTTTTTGATATTATCCATAAGTATTTTCAATATTCTGAATAATTGCTTTCTCTATTCTTGAAAGCACTATTTTGTTGTAGAAAATAGTATTATCTGTTAAAAAAAACGCAAAAATGGGAATTTTTAGGATTTTTGCCAAAAACACTCTTAACACTCACATTATAAGTTTAAAATGAGATATTATCGAAACAACAATGTTTATGGGTTTTTATGCAATTTTCAACATATTTTGCTTATAAGCTCTACCGTCTACTTGACAAATACCCCTAAATGGTTCAATATATAAAAATAATTCACGTATTAATGTGAAATAGTCCAAGAAAAAACTAAAATAGGAGATTTTTATGAGTGATGTTGAACAAAAAACGGAATTGAGCAATGAGGAAAAACTGGCAATGACGCTTCAAAGGATATGGATAACAGCAGCTTTCTTCTGTATCGGCTGGCTTGTATTGTTTATGTCCATTCCGCTTGTGAATACTTTGGGTGGGGGTGCTGGCGTGCTCGCTTTTGTAGGCTGGGCTCTTATGTCTGCTCCAATTATCCGCCGCATGCTTAAAAGCAAAGGGCTGAAAGGCGCAATGGCTCTTACCTGGATGGATATGCGAGGTACTTATACAGACAGTTATGGCAGCAAGAGGGTGGCAAAGCATGATGCTGATTCACTGGGCACGTCTGCATTGATCAGTGTTTCACTTTTTGTCTTTAAAATATTTTTATTAATACTGGTTGGCAGTATTGTTACTTTTGTTTATTTGATTTATTTAGTAATCAAGTATTTTGTATTACATATAAGTGTAAAACCGCGTTTTATGGAAGGTATCTTTCCGGTTGTGATCGCAACGATTGCGGGTTTTCTTACGCCTATCTTTTTAATTGGAGCTATTGAAGGTTTCAGCACCGGTCGAATTTTACCCTCCGCTGCTATATCCGGCGGAATTTATATCGGCGGATTAATTAACATACTGATTGGCGTTCCCATGCTTGGGTTTACGGTTTTGTGTTTTTTGAAAACAAAAAAATAAAAAAGTTTGTTGCAAAGCAAACCAGCGTCTAACAAACGGTAACT